>NZ_CP049834.1:2102500-2402500 GCF_019916085.1 Aquirufa lenticrescens
ATTTAGGGGCTCCATTGGAGGAAGAAGAATTAGAGATTTTAGAGCGTATTCAGGACGATATTAAGCCCTTTTTATCCGAGGTAGGCTTAAAAGAATTAGCCAAAACAGGTGCTTGGGTAAAAGATGACGACGGAGATTTTTCTACCCCAGTAATCAAAGGGAGAGAATGTGCCTATGCCTTATATGACGATAAAGGCTATTTAAAGTGCGGTATCGAACAAGCCTATTTCGCTGGTAAAACAGATTTCAGAAAACCCATTTCGTGTCATTTATATCCGATTCGTTTGGCTAAATTAGCCGATTATACGGCCTTAAATTACGATCGTTGGTCTATTTGTTCCGACGCGTGTTCGAATGGAGCGTCCCTAGGAGTTCCAATTTATGTATTTTTGAAAGAGCCTTTGATTCGTAAATTTGGGGAGAAGTGGTATGTGGAGTTGTGTCAAGAGATTGAGGACCGTAAAGAAGAATAATGGCTGATTTTGAGGCAATATATCAGGTAGTGGCATTGATACCTTCCGGCAAAGTATCGACGTACGGCGCTATTGCGGGCTATTTAGGCTCAAAAGGCGGTGCTAGATTAGTGGGCTGGGCGATGAATGCATCGCATGGTCAAGCCAACATTCCTGCGCATCGTGTTGTAAATCGCAATGGCGTTTTAACGGGAAAGAACTTTTTTGGAGGGAATAGAATGCAAGAATTATTAGAAGCAGAAGGTCTCACCATCAAAGACGATCAAATTCAACAGTTTTCTACCCATTTCTGGGATCCTTCCATCGAGTTATTATAATTTCTTCAGGTAGTTTTTACCCCCTAAACCTCTCATTTGGCGTTGAATAGCCGATGTTCGTTTGCGTACATAAGCTGATGGATGCTCGATAGAAAAACGGTTTGGACTCGGTAAAACCGCTGCAATCCTAGCCGCTTCTGAGGCTGAAATCTCGGATCCGCTATGTCCATAATACTGTCTACAGGCCGCTTCAACCCCAAATGTCATGGGTCCCGTCTCTGCCACATTCAGATAGACTTCTAAAATTCGTTCTTTGCCCCAGATTAATTCAATGAGGAACGTAAAGTAGACCTCCAGTCCTTTTCGGATATAGCTTCTGCCTTGCCATAAAAAGACGTTTTTAGCCACTTGTTGCGAAATGGTACTCGCGCCACGTATTTTTTTGCCCTTCATGTTGTGCTTTACCGCACCCCACATTGCATCAAAATCAAATCCGTGGTGATCTGGAAACGCCTGATCTTCTGAGGCCACTACCGCAATAGCTACGTTTTTATCTAAATCCTTGTAAGGAGTCCATTGGCTATAAATCTTGGACGGTTTTCCCTCTAACAACGCATCGATTTTTCGAGAGGCCATGGTAGGTGTAAAATAGACCGGGAAGAATTTGAGAAATACGACCGAAAACAGGCTAAAAATCCATAGGTAAAGGAAGAAAAAGCCAATTTTCTTGAGCCAAGTGCGTTTCTTGGGGCTTTTCTTCGCTAAGCGTTCAAACTTTTTACTTCCGTTGGATGGGATAGGGGATTTTTTATCGTATTCTATTCGCTTTGCCATAGGGTTGTAAAATTACAAAAAGGGCTTAGACCACAAAAATATCACTACTTAATCGATCGGCAATTAATTTTCCTTCGCCTTCTAGTATTAAACTGTCATTTTCAATTCGAGCGAAACCTTGAGAAACCCAGATCTGAAATTCTTTTTCAGGATAGGGATGCCCCATTTTTTCGAAGCTCTCCCGCACATAGTTCAAGTCGATTCCCCATTTTGTTCGCAAGCGGACCATGAGGTATTCATTGAGTTGATCGGCTGGGCTGAGTTCTTCTTTTTCTGCTAATGCGAGACCTGATGCGATGTATTTGGCATTATTCGCCACGTTCCATTGCCTAGTATGGCCATTGAAACTATGGGCGGAAGGTCCTATGCCTAAGTAAGGTTCTTGCTGCCAATAACTGGTGTTATGGACAGAATAATGGCCTTCTTTGGCAAAATTTGAGGTTTCGTAGCCCTCATAACCTTTGGATTCTAAATAATCGCGGACCTGCGTAAAGGCGTTTGCCATCGCGGAATCCGGTATTTCCTGAAAAGCCCCTTTCTTTTTTTGAACGCCAAAAACCGTTTTAGGCTCTACCGTTAAGCTATAAGCTGAAATGTGTTGGACTCCCAGCGAGGTGGCATTTTTTAAATCTTCTGCTAATTCTACTTCGGAGTTAGCAGGAATTCCGTAAATCAAATCGATGCTGATGTTGTTGATACCCACTTTTTGCGCATTCTGAATTGCTTGAATCGAATCGGATGCTTGATGGTTTCGATTCATCAAGACTAGGTTTTTTTCTTGAAAGGATTGAATACCTATGCTTAGGCGATTGATGCCTTTTGAGGCAATCATCTCACAATAAGCTGGAGTTAAATCTTCTGGATTCGCCTCTAAGGTAATCTCAGCGTCGTTTGCTATAGGATGAAAGCTGCGAATCGTGTTGAAAATCGTATCTAAATCTGTAGAAGATAAGAGGGAAGGGGTTCCTCCTCCAAAATAGATGGTTTGTAGTTCAGCACCCTGCAAATAGTCTTTTTGCGCTACTATTTCGCGACATAAGGCGTTGACCATTTCCTCTTTTCGGCTCGTATTGGTCGAAAAATGGAAATCGCAGTAATGACAAGCTTGCCTACAAAAAGGGATATGGAGGTAGAGGTGCACTGAATTAGGGTTCGAAAATCAAACAACTCAAGGTAGCCGGATCGAGCATTTCTTTCGCAAGCGATTGAATGTGAACGCTGTCAATCAGGTCAATTTGTTCGAAAATTTCGTCTAAACTCTCAATTTTCTCACGATCTAGGAGATTCTTAGCCATCATTAACATGAAATTGAGGTTTCCCTCTTCTGCCATCGCTAATTGACCTTTTAACTGGCTTTTTATCTTCTTCAATTGTGGGGCTGTTAATTCCTTTTCTTGCAGTTTGGCAAATTCCTTGTGAATTAATTTCAGCGATTTATTCACCTGATTAGGCTCTGTTCCAAAATAAATGGCCCAATAACCTGAGTCTAAAAAGGAAGTTAAACTTGCTTCAATCGAATATACCAGTCCGTGTCGTTCGCGTACTGAAACATTCAGCAAAGAATTCATACCTGGTCCACCTAATAGATTGACTAGAAGGAAGAACGCAAGTCGATTCGGGTTTTCAATGGCAAAGGATTGACGTCCTAAAGCAACGTGGGATTGCGTAATGCCTCTTTTGATGACTTTGGTCTGTGGGATCATCGGTGAAGGAGCAAGGCGTTTCACGATTTGCTTCTTTGCTTTAATGGATCCCAAATGTTTTTCTGCCCAAGCAAAAACCTTCGATGGATCTAATTTTCCGATGGAGGAAAACACAATACGTGAAGTGTCTAAATTGCGTTCGATGAAGGATTCGAGGTCCTTTTTTTGGAATGCTTGAACTGTTTCTGTCGTCCCTAAAATATTCACCCCTAGCGGATGATTTGGGAATAATAATTCATCAAAGTCATCTTGAATGGCTTCTTCTGGAGCGTCATAATACATCGACATCTCCTCTAAAATGACCGAACGCTCTTTCTCTAATTCCTTTTCAGGAAACACAGATTCAAACGTAATGTCAGTTAATAGCTCTAAGGCCCGTTCGAAATAGGGGCTAAGAATAGAGGCATGGAAACAGATTTTTTCTTTGGTGGTATAGGCATTCAATTCTCCGCCATAAACTTCGAGGCGGTTAATGATCTGCATATTGTTCTTTTTCTTCGTCCCTTTGAAGGCCATATGCTCCCAAAAGTGCGCTAAACCCTCTTCTCCAGCTAATTCATCCCGACTACCAATGTCCAACATAATCCCTAAATGCGAGATCTCTGTGTGAAGCACTTGTCTGTGCACCACCGTGATTCCGTTAGAGAGGGTATGCAGGTGAATGGAATTCATAAATGGGGTTTTGGTGAAAAATGTCTCAAAAATAAGTAATTTTATGGCTAATCGCTTCCTTTATTTCTATGAATCCAGTGTCCAAGGTGTTAATTATTCAAACCGCTTTCCTCGGGGATGCGGTTTTAGTAACATCCTTATTGGAGAAAATCCGGATAGAATCCCCTGAAACAGCCATTCATTTGTTAGTAAGGAAAGGGAATGAGTCTATTTTTCAGGCTTACACACATCCTTGTTTGGAGCGCGTTTGGACC
This sequence comes from Aquirufa lenticrescens, assembly GCF_019916085.1. NCBI lineage: Bacteria > Pseudomonadati > Bacteroidota > Cytophagia > Cytophagales > Flectobacillaceae > Aquirufa > Aquirufa lenticrescens. The sequence continues at coordinate 2,106,694 of NZ_CP049834.1, forward strand.
TATGATAAGTCCAATAAACGAGCTTCTTGGCTTGATTTACGCACTAATTTGAAGCAAGAATCCTTTGATAAAGTTTTTGTGGTACAGCGATTCTTCGGAATGGGTTTGTTGAGTCTGATGATTGGTGCCAAGCAGGTTTTTGGGTTTGCAAAAAATCCACTTTCCTGGTTTTTTACGAAATCCTATCCACACCCTTTTGGAAACGGAATCCATGAAGTGGAGCGCAATACGGCTTTATTGAGCGATTGGTTAGGGGAGAAGGTGTATAAGCCTTTCTTGAATCCTTCGCAAGTACCAGCTCCCGCTAACAATTACATCTGTATTTCCCCTGGAAGTGTGTGGGAGACGAAGCGTTTACCCATTCAGAAGTGGATCGATTTTATCCATTTACTGCCTCGTGATCAGGCAGTTGTATTAATGGGTTCACCTAACGAAAAGTATTTGTCAGAAGAGATTGAGCAGGCCTGTCCAGGTTGGCCTATCTTTAATGAAACCGGGAAACACGCGCTCTTAGCTTCTACGTCTATTTTTGCCCAAAGCAAAGGTAATTTCGTCAACGATTCCGGTCCGATGCACTTGTCCTCTGCCGTGAATGTACCTACGGTTGCTTTATTTTGCTCTACGATTCCAGATTTTGGCTTTGGACCTTTGGCTGATCACAGTCAAGTCATTGAGGTATCGGAAACATTAGATTGTCGTCCTTGTGGAGATCACGGCAAGAAAAATTGCCCGCTAGGTCATTATGCCTGTGGAAATCAGATCTCAACCCAAAAAATGTTATTAGCTTACGAAGCTCTCGAAGCAAGTAAATAAAGGACAGCCATTCTCACGGCCACGCCATTTTCTACCTGATCTAAGATGATTGAATGGGGCGAATCCGCCGCATCAGAGCTTAATTCCACCCCACGATTTATCGGTCCCGGGTGCATCAAAACGATCTCTTTGGGTAATTCCTCCAACATCGCGCGATTGATTCCAAAGAACTGCGAGTATTCGCGAAGACTCGGGAAGTACTTGATTTGTTGTCTCTCTAATTGGATACGCAACACGTTAGCGGCATCACACCAAGCTAAGGTACTCTTTACGTCGTGAGAAACTTCGACACCTAAGCTTTGTATGTGCTTCGGAATCAAGGTGCTGGGTCCGCAAAGACGAACTTCTGCTCCTTGTTTTTTCAAGGCATAAATATTAGAAAGGGCCACGCGTGAGTGCAAAATGTCACCGATGATGGCGATTTTTTTGCCGGCTAAATCACCCAGTTTTTCTTGTAGAGAGAACGTATCTAATAAGGCTTGCGTTGGATGCTCGTGTGTTCCGTCGCCTGCATTGACAATATTAGCTTTTATATGTTTCGCTAGATAATGAGGCGCACCTGGACTTGCATGGCGCATCACGATCATATCGACTTTCATCGCTAGGATATTGTTTACCGTATCTAATAAGGTTTCTCCTTTTTTGACTGAGCTACCTGAGGCAGAGAAGTTAATGGTGTCTGCTGAGAGTCTTTTTTCAGCTAATTCGAAGGATAATCGGGTACGAGTTGAATTTTCAAAGAAGATGTTGGCAATCGTCACATCGCGTAGAGAAGGAACTTTTTTAATCGGTCTGTTCAAGACCTCTTTAAATTCTCTGGCCGTTTTAACAATCAATTGAATGGACTCTTCATCCAGATCTTTGATTCCTAATAAGTGTGGCGACTTTAACATAATTATTCAGGTTGAGGAATTAACCAAATTCTGTCCGCTTCGTGGCCTTGTTCCGTCCACTCTACGAGTACTTTTTCGGTGGGTAAGGTATTCACACTTTTACCCACGTAATCTGCGTTAATCGGCAAATCTCGATTATAAATACGGTCGATTAAGACACATAATTCCACTTTAGCCGGTCTCCCAAAACTATTCATCGCATCTAGCGCTGCCCGAACCATTCGGCCTGTGGCTAACACGTCATCGACAAGGATAACTCGCTTGTTTTCAATCAAAAAGGGGACATCGGTTGAATTAGGAGATACCGTTTCTCTGCGGCGGTAATCGTCGCGAAAGAATGTAGCGTCTATTTTTCCTACACTAGGTGCTTTTTCAAGGTGTTTGCTTAATTCTTTCGCGATACGTTCTGCAAAGAAAATTCCGCGAGGCTGTAAGCCTAGAATTACTGTTTCAACACCGTTGATTTGATTTTCAATGAGCTCTTGACACAACCTTGAGATGGTTATTTCGAGTAATGGGCTTGATAAAATCAGCTTGCGAGTCATTGATGCAAAGATATCAAAATTTTAATTAAAAAATCGGATGATTGGCGTCAAAATCAGGTAGTATTTGGTCCTTATCCGATACAATCGGGTTTTCAACGCCCCATTCGATCCCTAATTGCGGGTCATTCCAGCGTATCCCTGATTCAGCTTCTTTATTCCAAAAATTCGTGCATTTATACACAAAAATCGTCTCCTCTAGGGCGATAAAACCATGAGCGAAACCGATGGGTACATACAACATATTACCTTTATCTGCGTCTAAAACGAATTTTTCGTGCTGTCCAAAGGTAGGGGAGTCCTTACGTAAATCCACCACCACGTCTAAGGCTTTCCCTGTCATGACACGTACTAATTTACCTTGACCGTTTGGATTGTGTTGAAAATGTAAGCCGCGCAACACGCCTTTGGTGGAAAAGGAATAGTTGTCTTGCACAAAATCTTCTGGGATTCCATTTGCTGCAAAACGCGTTTGGTTGTAGGATTCGTAGAAAAATCCACGTTCGTCATGATATTTTGTTGGTATGCACTCAATGACTCCTGATAAACGATGCTTAATGAATTCCATAAATTGTTTTTTGGCAGGGAAAGGGATAGATTTGTGGCAAAATTAATCCTATTTTCCTTCTTTCACATGAATTCAGCGGAATTAATTCAGCAAATTGAACAAAAGAGATCCTTTTTATGCGTCGGTTTGGACACCGATATCTCGTTGATTCCAAGTCGATTTAAGACGGAAAAAGATCCCATTTTTGCTTTTAATAAAGCGGTCATTGATGCTACTTTGCCCTATGCAGTCGCTTATAAGCCTAATATCGCCTTTTATGAAGCTTTAGGGCCTGCTGGTTGGGAAAGTTTACAGAAAACGATGGATTATATGCCTAAGGACGTGTTTTCTATTGCGGATGCGAAGCGTGGTGACATTGGAAATACGGCGACTAAATACGCTCAAACATTCTTTGAGCCCGCTCGTGCCGGTTTTGATTTCGATTCTGTAACTGTGGCGCCCTATATGGGAGAGGATTCGGTGAGCCCTTTCTTGCAATTTGAAGATAAGTGGGTAATTCTTTTGGCTTTAACTTCTAATCCTGGAAGTAACGACTTTCAGCAATTAAAAGACGAAACGGGTATTCCTTTCTACGAACACGTCATGCGTAAATCGATGGAATGGGGAAATTCTGATCAATTAATGTTCGTGATAGGAGCCACTAGGACGGATTATATTGCCAAAGTTCGTAAAATTGCTCCTGATAATTTCTTCTTAGTTCCTGGTGTAGGAGCGCAAGGGGGAAGTTTGTCTGATGTGGCCAAATTTGGTATGAATGATAAAGTAGGATTACTCGTGAATTCCTCTCGTGGCATCATTTATGCAGGGGATGATACCTGGGTTTCTGCCGCCAGAGAGGCGAAAAAAGTGCAAGAAGAAATGAATCAACTACTAGATCAATATTATAAATAACATGGAATTAAGCATCGGTACCCCCGCCTTATTATTCTCAACAGTTTCCTTGTTGATGATCGCTTTTACAAATCGCTTTATGTCGATGGCTTCGTTGATTCGTGGTTTACACGAAAAATTTCAACAAAATCCGGACGATGCGATTCGCATGCAAATTGATAACCTGCGATTGCGGATGAAACTAATTCAGCGGATGCAGATTATAGCCATCGTGAGTTTGATTTTAAGCGTGGTGTGTATGTTTCTGTTGTTTATGAACCAACAGTTAATAGCTCGTTGGTTTTTTGGAATCGGCCTTTTAGGTATGAGTATTTCCCTAGCGCTAAGTGCTTGGGAGATAACGATTTCCACTAAAGCACTCGAAGTGGAACTCTCAGATATGGAAGAAATTATAAATAAGAGGAAATAATGCTATTTTTTATCTGAATAGTAAAAAATAACTATCGAAATATTTTCCGCCTATAAAATATTTACTACTTTTGTATACAATAATTACATTTCATACAAACGAAGATTTTGAATGACTTAGGTCATTAAAAATACTACTTAGGCGGATTGAATAAAGGCTCGGAATTTTTCTGAGTCTTTATTGTTTCTAGCCTTTTCGCATCTTATGCCTTTAAAATAAGCGCAGAAAGAGGAGGGAGGTTGATCGCGATTGAGAATGCTTTCCCTTGCCAGTTGATTTCTTCCGTCATTGTAGCTCCAGAAACGGGGTAATTACTACCACCGAATTCTTCTTTGTCTGAATTGAAGACAGTTTTCCAAATCCCAGGAAGTGGAACACCTATCCGGTATCCATCACGAGGTGCAGGTGTTAGGTTCAAAATCACAATGACTTGTTGCTTAGCCGTTTCTCCTTTTCGGATATAGGAAATCACGGAATTGCCTTGATCGTTTGATTCAATCCACTCGAATCCCTCGTAATCAAATTGTTTACTGTAGAACGCTGGTTCTGATCGATACAATTGATTTAAGGCTTTAACCGTTTCTTGAATTCCTCTGTGGGAGTGATGTTCCGTCAGGTGCCAGTCGAGGCTTTGGGTGTGATTCCATTCTTCTCTTTGGCCAAATTCCCCACCCATAAACAATAAATGAGAGCCTGGATGCGTGAATTGTTCTGCTAAAAGCAGACGTAGGTTAGCAAATTTCTGCCAATCATCGCCAGGCATTTTATTCAATAATGAACCTTTACCATAGACCACTTCGTCGTGCGAAAGTGGTAGACAGAAATTCTCTGTAAACGCATAAATAAGGGAGAAAGTCAGTTCATTGAGGTGATGTTGGCGGTAAATGGGGTCTTTTTGGAAGAAACGCAGGGTGTCGTTCATCCAACCCATCATCCATTTTTGGCCAAAGCCTAAACCTCCCATAAATACCGGTTTCGTCACCCCTGGGAAACTTGTAGATTCTTCCGCAATCATCTGGATATGCGGAAACTCTGCATAAATGTGGCTATTTAAGTCTTGTAAGAAGGAAATAACCTCGAGGTTATGATTGCCTCCAAACTGATTTGGCTCCCATTCTCCGTCATTTCTCGAATAATCTAAATACAACATGGATGCTACTGCATCTACGCGCAATCCATCCACATGGTAGCGATCGCACCAGAAAAAGGCGTTTGACATCAAGAACGAGCGAACTTCGTTCTTTCCGTAATCGAAGATGTACGATTTCCAATCTGGGTGATAACCGCGTTTCGGATCCGGATGCTCGTAAGCACTGCTACCGTCAAAGTTAAATAATCCGTGCGCATCGCCCGGAAAATGGGACGGAACCCAGTCTAAAATTACTCCTATTTCCGCCTGATGAAAGGCTTCCACTAAACGCATAAATCCTTGAGGATCACCAAAACGTGCTGTAGGAGCAAAATAACCTGTGATTTGATATCCCCATGATGGATCATAGGGATATTCCATCACTGGCATAAATTCTACGTGTGTGAAGCCCATTTCTTTGACGTAATTCACCAGTTTTACCGCTAAATCATCATAAGATAGGTATTCATTTTCTAGCGTTTTCATCCAAGAGGCTAAGTGCACCTCATAAATGGACATAGGTGCATTCAGGGCATTTTTAGAAGCTCTGTTTTCTTGCCATTTGGTATCTTTCCACTCTTTATAGGTGTTCCAAACGATACTCGCTGTCTTAGGTGGAGCCTCGCAATACAAGCCCATCGGGTCTAGTTTCTCCAAATATTCCCCACCTGCCGTTTCAATTCCATATTTATAGGTTTCTCCTGTTTTTACACCCGGAATGAAGCCTTCCCAGATGCCAGATGAGTCCCAACGAGGAAATAAAGGATGCGAATAGCGGTCCCAATAATTAAAATTACCCGTTACAAACACATTTTTTGCGCTAGGAGCCCAAACCGCAAAAAACGTTCCTAGGATCCCATCGTACTCTATTTCAAAAGCCCCTAATTTCTCATAAAGTCTTGTATGTTTGCCGTTTAAGAAAAGGGCTATATCGAAATCAGTTAATCGAGAATAGGGGTGTACGTTCGCCATAAGGGGTTCTGCTTCAATGTTTAGGCTAAAATAGCGAAAATAAATTAGAAAATAATTAGTCTTTTTTTTGCTGGTAGTTTTGAATATAAAAGGGAAAAGCCTACCTTTGTGCCACCAAAATAAATAATGGTCCGTTCGTCTAGGGGTTAGGACACGTCCCTTTCACGGATGAAACACGGGTTCGATTCCCGTACGGACTACTTCGGTAGGCAAAAAACCACACAAGACGTGTGGTTTTTTTGTTTTATAATGTCTTCATTTGTCTTTTGAATCTGTTATTTGCCCTTGAGACTTTTCTTTTTCCTTTTTCTTTCCTTCTCTCTTTCTGCTCAACAAATTGCTCGATTGCGATTTGATGATAACTTTTCTGCCTTGAAAAATGATAGTTTGAAGAAGGAAGTAACGGATTATTTGAAAGAAATTCGCTTAGGAAAAGAAATTAGATTAAGCTTTGGAGGGGAGTGGCGAGAGCAATACCAGTCGTATACTCATTTTAATTTTGGGGAGGTGCCTGCGGATTTTGTGACCCAAAGTCCGTATCAATTAATGCACCGAACCATGTTGCATGCAAATATTGAGTTTCCTCGTGGTTTTCGCGTATTTACACAACTAAACAGTACGGCACGTTTCTTTAATCCTAATCCGATTACAGGACAATTGGATCAGAATGTACTATCACTTCATCAATTATTTGTCGATATTCCCTTTGCTCAGAATTTGAAATTACGGGTTGGAAAGCAGGAATATTCCTTGGGTTTGGAGCGATTTGTAGCTACAAGGGAGGGGCCTAATACAAGAACTCCTTTTTATGGTATCAATTTGAAATACCAGCAAAAGAATCTTCAGTGGGATGCATTTGTTTCGCATCCGATTCGCATTAAACCTGGAGTATTTGATGATGAACCGACAGATGAGATTTTAGGTGGATTCTATGCGAATTACCGGGTTAAAAAAAGAATGCAGTTTGAACCCTATTATTTTTATTTCGAGAGTGATTTGCGGGAATATCAATTTAAACGTGGCTTAGAAAAGCGCCACACGATTGGTTTAAGATCATTTTCTAGTCCAGGGAATTGGAATTACGATATTGAACTAGCGGGCCAAACGGGTCAATTTAATGACCTGTCCATCGCAGCTTTTATGGGTGTTTGGGACTTTAATATTGCCCTAAAAAAAGCGTTTTATGTCGGATTTTCAGGGAATTTTGTGCCTGGAGATCGTTCTGGATTAGATACACAATTGAATACGTTTAATACCTTATTTGCAAGACCGCCTTTTGGCCAAACCGTAGCCTTAAATATTACGAATACGTGGAATTTTAGCCCCTACATTCGTTACCAAGACTTCAAAAAGTGGTTAGTGACAGGAAGAGCCTCTTTTGTGAGCAGGGAGAGTACGTCTGATGGTATATTTACGCCCAATATGACGCCAGCTAGACCTATTCTCGGCAAAAATCTAGGAAGCGTCGCTTCAGATATCTGTAATATCTATGCTTTAGACGCCCAGTTTTTCCCCACTAAACATTTTAGTTTTCAGCTAGAACTAGGCTATTGTGATGCAGGCGACTACCTAAAAGAAAGTGGTTCAGGCCAAAACGTCCATTATTACGCCTTACGTAACGTGTACCGATTCTAAGTTTTTGTCCCGAATCATCCACAACATCACAAAGCAAATCGCTCCGTTCAAGATCAATTTTGCGAACCCAAAACCACCAAATAAACTCTGCGCCTGTGTCTCTAACACGAACGTAATGATAGGTGAGAGTACACAGATAATAGGCACCCATTTATCACGGATGGCATATTTCGTAAACAAACCGAATGAGAATAAGCCTAATAAAGGGCCATAAGTATATCCTGCTAAATTAAATACCGCGGCAATCAATTCAGAAGTGTTGAAGATATGGAATAAGCCAATCACGACGAAAAACAGGGCTGAGAAGCCGATGTGCACGAAATGCTTCATCTTCTTTTGCTTGTCCTCCTTAAACTTCTCAATACTCAAGAAATCAATGCAGAATGAGGTCGTTAAGGCTGTTAAGGCCGAATCAGAACTCGCATATGATGCAGCAATAATGCCTAATAAAAACGTCACAGCAGCTAAGGTCCCAAATTCTCCTCCTAGTGCTAACATCGGATATAATTCATCCGTTTTTGTAGGAACGGCGATCCCCTTAGAAGCGGAATAAATGTACAATAAGGCACCTAAAGAAAGGAACAAGATATTAATAAAAAGAAGCACCCAGTAGAACCAGAACATGTTTTTCTGAGCTTCTCCGATCGATTTGCAGGTCAGGTTTTTCTGCATCAAATCCTGATCTAATCCCGTCATAACGATGGCAATAAAAACACCGGCTAGGAAGTCTTTTCCAAAGAAATGAGGGTTCTTCCAATCCCACTCAAACAAATGCGAATACCTGCTCGCACTCACTTGTTGAATCATGTCAGGGATGCTCATGTCCATTTTTTGGCCCACTAAAACAATGGTAATGAAGAGCGCAATTAATAAGAATAGAGTCTGTAAAGTATCCGTCCAAATAATCGTTTTAACCCCTCCACGGTGCGTATAAAGCCATATCAAGAAGATCGAAACGAAAACGGTTATGATAAAGGGTACACCGATAGGGGCGAATATCGCAATTTGCAATACGTTAACCGCTAGGTACAAACGAGCGGCTGAACCGATTGTTCTAGACAATAAAAAGAAGGCAGAACCGGTCTTATAGGACCAAAAACCAAAGCGTTTTTCTAAATATCCGTAAATGGAAATCAGATTCAACCGATAATACAAGGGCATTAATACCAAAGCAATCGTCAGATACCCAAGCGAGTGACCTAAAATGACCTGGTAATAGGTGAAATAGGTTTTACCCACTGCACCCGGTACGGAAATAAAGGTTAAGCCAGAAATGGACGTTCCAATCATCCCAAAGGCCACTAGCCACCAAGGCGACTCGCGATTAGCTGTAAAAAATGCGTGTGTATCAGCGCCTCTGGAGGTAAAATAAGAGATCGCTAACAGCAGGCCAAAATAGAGGGCAAGAATTCCTCCAGCTAATTGTACAGACATAAGGTTTGGAACGGATTTTTTTTTAAATTTGATTTCAAATTCATCAAAAATATGGAATTCTGTGTAGATAGTATTTATCGTCTACCTTTTTCTTTTCAAAATCAGGAAAAATGGCAAGAAGACACGTCGACCCTCGTAGAGGAAGAGGTGATCGAAGCTCATCAGCTGATTGTCTACAATGATGAAGTTAATTCCTTTGAATATGTCATTTTAACGTTGATTGAGGTGTGTGAACACACGCCACAACAAGCGGAGCAATGTACCTTGCAGATTCATTTCAGAGGCAAATGCGGCGTAAAAACCGGTGGATTTGAGGAGTTAGTAGCTATGCGCAATGAGATTTGCCGTAGAGGAATTTCCGCAGAAATAGAAGCCAGCGCCTAATGAATAATTACCCCTCCAAGATGATTGAGCAAGCCGTGGAAGAGATTTCCAAACTGCCCGGCATCGGTAAAAAATCAGCTTTGCGCCTCGCTTTGCACTTATTAAAGCGCCCAGAAGCCCAATCTTTGCAATTAGCCCACGCCGTGGTTCAACTCAGAACAGAGACTAAATATTGTCCACAATGCCATATGATTTCGGATGGCGATTTGTGCGGTATTTGTGCCAGTCATAAACGCGATGAGAGCATCATTTGCGTGGTAGAAGATCTACGCGATGTGTTAGCGATTGAGAATACCGGCCAGTTTATGGGCCTATACCATGTTTTGGGCGGGATTATTTCCCCTTTATCGGGTATTTCGCCAGGCGATTTGACCATCGAATCTTTAGTGGCACGTGTCGCTTCGGGGAAAGTGAGTGAAGTGATTTTAGGTTTGAGTCCCACAATGGAGGGGGATACGACGGCTTTTTATTTGACCAAAAAACTGAAAGAGTTTCCCGTAAAATTATCCACCATTGCGCGTGGTATTCCCATCGGCGGTGATTTAGAGTATACCGACGAGATTACACTAGGCCGAAGTATAGTAGGTCGAGTAATGTACGAATAGTATAAACCGAATAACGATGAAACGTTCCGAATTTCTAAAACAATCCCTAGTGCTTGCGGGTGCAAGCGTGGTTTTGCCCTCTTTTTCAGTTCCTGTAGCTGATTCATTTAGCTTACCCGCTTTGCCTTATGCTTTCGATGCGTTAGAGCCTCATATCGACCGTTTAACGATGGAAATCCACCACGATCGCCACCATAAGGCTTATGTGGATAATTTAAACAAGGCTTTGCCCGGTACTACCAAATCTATTGAAGAGATTTTAGCCACCGTTTCTACTCAGTCAGTTGCCGTGCGTAACAATGGGGGAGGGCACTGGAATCACAGTTTTTTCTGGAATGTGTTAGGACCTGCCAATGGTTCTAAACCATCCGCTGCTTTAGCGAAGCAAATAGAGGCTGATTTTGGTTCATTTGATGCGTTTAAGGCTGAATTTACGAAGACAGCTACCTCCCGTTTCGGATCAGGTTGGGCATGGTTAATCAAGAAAGACGGAAAATTGGTGATTTCTTCGACGCCTAATCAAGATAATCCATTGATGGATTTGGCGGAAGTGAAAGGACAACCAATTTTAGCTTTAGACGTGTGGGAACACGCTTATTATTTAAAATACATGAACAAGCGCGCGGATTATATCGCAGCGTTTTGGAACCTAGTTAACTGGGACTTTGTATCAACAAACTTTAGTAAATAAGATGTTATTAGATGAAATTCCATCGCTGGATTTAGCTGATTTCCTTTCAGGAGAAGCTGGTCGCAAGGCGAAATTTGTACAAGATTTAGGAGCTGCTTTCAATACGATAGGATTCGTGGCAATAAAAGGTCATGGATTGTCGAACGACTTCACGAAGAAGCTTTACTCAGATGTGGAGCAATTCTTTCAATCGCCAGATTCGCTAAAGCAAACCTATGAAATTGAAGGAATTGCGGGCCAACGCGGTTATATCGGAAAACGAAAAGAAACAGCCAAAGGCTTTAAGGTACCTGATTTAAAGGAATTTTACCATGTGGGTCAACCGCACAAGGAAGATGGAGATTCGGTTTGGTCAGAATATCCAGCGAACGTTTTTCCAGCGGAATACCCTGATTTCGAGAAGAACACGGTGGAAGCTTATCAAACCTTAGAGAAGGCTGGTAAAGCTTTGCTGCAAGCAATTGCGCTCTATTTAGAGCTTCCTGAAGACTATTTTGAATCCCGGGTGAAAAATGGTAATTCCATCTTACGTGCGATTCACTATTTCCCTATTCTGGATCCTGATTCCTTGCCAGAAGGAGCGGTGAGAGCGGCTGCACACGGTGATATTAACTTGATTACTTTGTTAATGGGCGCTTCTGCGGAAGGCTTAGAGGTATTGCGTATGGATGGGAAATGGATTCCCATTACGGCTTTACCGGATCAGGTAGTGGTAAATGTGGGTGATATGTTAGATCGGTTGACGAATCATAAATTGAAATCGACAATTCACCGCGTTGTGAATCCGCCGCGTGAAAAAATGGGTACATCTCGTTATTCAATCCCTTTCTTTATGCATCCGCGTTCTGAAATGGATTTGACTTGTTTACCTTCTTGCGTTTCGACGGAATATCCTAAAATCTATACGGACATGACAGCAGGGGCGTTTTTGAATGAGCGATTGATTGAATTAGGACTTAAAAAGGCTTAAATGAGGCGGCTAAAACACTTAGATTTCCTGTGGGATGTCTTGCTTTTAGCCTGCACCTCTTTTGGTGGACCTCAAGTGCATTTTGCGCTCTTTTTAGATCGATTAGTGAAGAAAAGAGCCTATTTAACGGAGGAAGAGTTGTTTGAAATTCAAGCGCTTTGTTCCGTATTACCAGGCCCTACCTCTACTCAAATGATCACAGCGATCGGTTTGAAGCGGGGTGGGGCTTCTTTGGCTTACCTCACCTTGTTTATTTGGATTACGCCTGCGGTATTTATCATGACCCTGGCAGCCTATGGAATGACTTTTTTACGGAATAATTCCATACTTCATTACGTTCTTCCAGTGGGTATTGGTTTGATTTTGCAGGCGGGTTGGTATATGGCCAAAAAGGTCATTACAGGCCATATGTATGTTATCATTTTGCTCGTGACCTTGTTTTTAGGGATCGCTTTTCACAGTCCTTATATTTTCCCTTTGGTACTCGTTTTAGGGGGTGTAGTGTCCTCTTTTAACTACAAAGATTTTCCTCGCCAAACCAAACACAAATTCGTCATTCCTTGGGCTAATTTTCATTTGTATTGGGGTTTTTTACTCTTTTTGGCACTTTTAGGCCACTTTACAGATTATTTTCCTATCCGCCTTTTTGAGAATTTTTACCGGAATGGTTCTCTCGTTTTTGGGGGTGGTCACATTTTGGCCCCCGTACTTTACACCGAATTTGTGGAGTTTAAACAGTTAATCAGTTCGGACGTCTTTTTGACGGGAATGGCCCTTTCGCAGACGCTTCCGGGTCCTGTATTTGCCTTTACGTCTTATTTAGGGGTCTTGTTGATGAAGGATTATGGTCTGGTAGGTGAATTGGCGGGTTCGCTCATCGGTGCGCTGGGTATTTTTTTGCCAGGGACTTTTTTGATCTTCTTTGTATTCAGAATTTGGGGACAATTGAAGCAATACCGCTTCATTCGCGCCTCTCTAGCGGGTATTCAGGCGGCTTCTGTGGGTTTGACCTTGGTGGCTGTGTTTACCTTTACTAGACCTCTAGTAGTGGATGCAGAATTTATTTCTCTTGGAATCGTGGTCGCGGCTTTTGTGCTGGCGGAGAAAACAAAAATTCCCGCCATCTTGCTATTTGGATTAGCATTGATAGCGGGAATTATAGGTATTTAAGCCGTTTTTAGGCTATTAAGTTCAATAGGTATTGTCCATAACCACTTTTCACCAGCGGCTCAGCGATTTTCTTTAATTGCGCTTTGTCGATGTAACCCATACGATAGGCTACCTCTTCGATACAACCTACTTTCATACCTTGGCGTTCTTCGATCACTTGAACGAATTGACCTGCTTGCATTAGGGACGCGAAAGTACCTGTATCTAACCAAGCTGTTCCGCGGTTCAAAATACCCACCGATAGACGACCTTGCTTCAAGTATTCCTTGTTTACGTCCGTGATTTCGTATTCTCCACGAGGGGATGGAGCAATGTTTTTGGCAATCTCCACCACATCATTATCGTAGAAATACAAGCCTGGGACAGCATAATTTGATTTCGGTTTCGCTGGTTTCTCTTCGATCGAGATCACTTTATTGTCTGCATCGAATTCGACCACTCCATAACGCTCTGGATCATTCACTGAGTAAGCATAAACCACACCACCTGAAGGATCATTATTCGCTTGTAATAACTTACTTAAGCCGGAACCATAGAAGATATTGTCGCCTAAAACCAAGGCAACCTTGTCTTTTCCAATGAATTTCTCGCCAATCACAAACGCTTGCGCTAAACCATTCGGTTCTGGTTGAACAGCATATTCGAAACGACAACCGATTTGGGATCCATCGCCTAATAACTTCTCGAAATGAGGTAAATCGTGTGGCGTAGAGATGATCAAAATCTCTTTTATGCCCGATAACATCAAGATAGACAAGGGATAATAGATCATCGGCTTGTCATAAACCGGCATTAATTGCTTGCTAACCGCTAATGTCAATGGGTGTAATCTCGTTCCGGATCCACCCGCTAAAATAATTCCTTTCATCTTATCTGCCTGCGTAGTTTTTTTCGTAATATTTTTGATAATCACCTGAAGTGACATCATTTAACCATTTTTCATTTTCTAAATACCAATTCACGGTTTTCTCTAAACCCTCAGCGAATTGCAAACTAGGTTCCCAGCCTAATTCTTTCATAATCTTGTTCGCATCGATCGCATAACGCAAATCGTGACCCGCACGATCCGTTACATACGTGATTAATTGAACCGATGTTCCTGCTGGACGACCTAATTTCTCATCCATAATTTTGCATAATAAATGAACTAAATCAATGTTCTTCCACTCATTAAAGCCACCGATATTATAGGTTTCGCCTATTTTTCCATCATGGAATACCGTATCGATTGCACGCGCATGGTCAATCACAAATAGCCAATCACGTACATTTTCGCCTTTTCCGTACACCGGAAGCGGTTTGTGATGAATAATGTTGTGAATCATCAAGGGAATTAACTTCTCAGGGAAGTGATTAGGCCCATAATTATTCGAACAATTCGTGATCACCGTAGGTAGACCATAGGTTTCGTGGTAAGCCCGAACGAAGTGATCTGAACTCGCTTTCGAAGCCGAATAAGGCGAACGAGGGTCGTAAGACGTTGTTTCTAAGAAAAATTCCTTTGGATCGTGCAACTCGCCATAAACCTCATCGGTTGAGATGTGGTAGAAGCGCTTGCCTTCCATTTTACCCGCCCAATGTTTCTTCGCGGCTTGTAATAAATTCACCGTTCCGATGACATTTGTTCTTACGAACGCCAAAGGGTCCGTAATCGAGCGATCCACGTGGGATTCCGCCGCTAAATGCAATACACCATCAAATTGATGCTCTGCAAATAGGGCATCGATATGCTCCGCATCCGTAATGTCAGCTTTAATGAAGTGGTAATTAGGGGCAGATGCCACATCTTCATTATTCGCTAGGTTACCCGCATACGTCAAGGCATCCAAATTGTAGATCTGGTAATCTGGGTATTTGTTCACAAACAAACGAACCACGTGAGAACCAATAAATCCGGCACCGCCGGTGATAACTAATTTTTTCATCTTATTAATTGATTGCTTCTTGCCATTTCCAGGCGTCTTGCAAGGCTTTTTCTAAACTAAATTGGGTTTTCCAACCTAATACGTGGTTGGATTTATCTGTTGAGGCGTAAACCGCCGTAATATCGCCCGCTCTACGGTCTCTGATTTCATAGGGAACTTTCTTGCCAGTCGCCTTTTCGAAAGCGGTGATAACTTCCATTACAGAGCTTCCATGGCCTGTTCCGATGTTAAAAAAATCGTAATTCTTGGTTGATTTACCTTCAATTAAGTGGGCCAAAGCTTTCACGTGCGCACCCGCTAAATCCATCACATGAATATAATCGCGAATCGCAGTACCATCAGCGGTTGGATAATCCGTTCCCCACACTTGCAATGGTCCGCGTAAACCAGCCACCGACTGAGTCAAGAATGGAATCAAATTAGCTGGTGGTCCGATCGGTAATTCGCCAATTAAGGCCGATTCGTGCGCTCCAATGGGGTTAAAGTAACGTAAGGCAATCGCTTTTAAAGTGGAGGAAGCTGCTACCGTATCGCGAATGATCTCTTCACAAATCTGTTTCGAGTTGCCATAAGGTGAAGTCGCGGGTTGTACTGGCGATTCTTCTGTGGCAGGTAGCGTTTCTGGTTGACCATAAACGGTACAAGAAGACGAAAATACTAGGTTAGAAAGGCTGTATTGAGCCATTTTTTCTAATAATAGTACGGTTGACGCTACGTTATTTCGGTAGTATTTCAGGGGATTCTCCACTGATTCACCTACCGCTTTGGAGGCTGCAAAGTGGATAATTCCTTTGATATCGTATTTCGTGAATAATAAATCGTAGGTCTCTGGATGGTTGACATCGCCCTCTTCGAAAATCACCGGTTCTTTTGTGATGATTTCTAGGTTTTTAATGACCTTTTTCGATGAATTGGAGAAGTTATCTACGATAATAGGGGTGTAGCCGTGTTCTTTCAAAACCACATAGGTATGTGATCCAATGAATCCAGCTCCTCCCGTAATTAAAATTTGCATACGTAAATGATAAGAATTAAAGACAAATTTAGGGGAAAATAGGCCAAATGTCTTTAATTTTGTCAAAAATATACGTTCTCTATGACGGAAGCTGCCATTAAAGCCATGATTCATTTATTAGACGATTCTGATCAGGAAGTCGTTAGCATGGTGGAGCAGCAAATCCGGACCTTGGGACCGTCCATCATTCCGGTTTTAGAATCGGAATGGGAGACTGAAAGTCTAAATCCACTTCTTCAGACTAAAATTGAAAACTTAATTCACGATTTCCAGTGGCAATCGGTGAAGACGCGTTTGCAGCTTTGGAAGGAAGCGGGCGGGATGGATTTGTTAGAAGGGATGTGGATTTTAGCCACTTACCGCTATCCAGATTACAGTTTTGAGCAATTGAAAGTAGAAATGGATCAGTTGTATTACGAGGTTTGGCCACAGATGCGCGAGGAATTGCACCCGATGGACCAGGTGAAGGTTTTAAATACGGTGTTGTTTGAGCAATTGAAGTTTGGACCTAATTCTAAGAATTTTCACGCTGCCAATAATTCGTTCATTAACAATGTGTTGTCCTCCAAAAAAGGAAATCCCATTAGCCTTTGCGTCATCTATATGTGGATTGCCCAAAAATTAGGTTTACCTGTTTATGGCGTGAATTTGCCCAATCTCTTCGTGTTGACCTACAAGCAAAATGGCTTGCAGTTTTACATCAATGTATTTAACAAAGGATTGATTTTTAATAAGATAGATATCGATAATTACATTGCTCAGTTGAACTTATCATCAAACGAAATTTATTACAACCCTTGTTCTAATTTGGAAATCATCCGTCGCGTGATCCGTAATTTGATGATGGCTTACGAAAAAGCTGGGGAGCAGGAGTACAAAGATGAATTAACAGAGCTGATTGATCTCTTAGATTAAGGCTACCGTTAGACTAAATTCGGGGAATTCTTCCCAAAAAATGCCGATCTCTTCTCCTGTGGCTAGTTGAGCTTTGCTCGGATTTTGTTCGAAATCGCTTATTTCTATTTCTTTTTGAAACGATAGTCCCGGTTTTCCGACCGCTTTGTAGATGGATTCTTTGGCAGACCAGGCCAAAGTCAACAGATTCGAAGTATCCTTCCATTTTTCTAATTCCGTGGCGCATAAAAAGCGAGGAGCAATTTTTTCGATGTTTCGTCCCGGTTTCTCTACATCTATTCCAATTCGTTTCTTACGCGAGCACGCCGCAGCCACGAATGGATAGGAGTGGGTGAGACTAATGTGCCAGTCGGAATTCTGAAAAAAGGGCCTATTTCGATCGTTTTGGACAAGAACAAGGCTGTCGAATTTAGGTGACAGCTGATGTAAGCAATACCTAGCTGCTATCGATTCCAGTTTTTTAATTGGATTTTCGATAGCTGGAGTAGCCCAGGATGCCGGAAAGCTTTCAAAAAAAGCGATCGGTTCATTGATTTTCCAAACCAAGATTTGGAAATCGTCCGTGCTAATTTTTGAAAATATTTGAGGCATATATGGGAATAGTTGGACGTAAAATTATCATTTTTGTAGCTAAATCGATGGAAATAATTTGAGTACGCTACAAATCGAACGTATTGATACCTTCTCAGGGCACCGTGGACCGGTTTATGCGCTTGAAAATGGCGTGGATTCCCTGTTTTATTCGTCGGGATCTGATGGATGGGTAGTGCAATGGAATTTGGCAAAACCGGATCTAGGTAAAGTAATTGCTCAAATAGAGGGTTCCGTTTATGCGATGAAGCTTGATGCATCAGGAATCTTATGGATAGGCCATAATTATGAGGGAATCCAAGGAATTCAAGTAGCGGATCAGACCCAGGTATTCGCCATTCCCACGAAAGGTTTATCCATTTTTTCTATTGCTTTTGTAGGTTCTAATGCTTGGATTGGGCATAATGAGGGTTTAATTACGGTGGTGGATATCGCCACTAAATCGGTTGTAAAACACATTAAAGCGAGTTCAACAAGCGCGCGCTGTTTCTGCGTTTTAGCGGATAATCGTGTGGCGGTAGGCTATTCGGATGGCTTTGTTCGTGTATTTAATGCTGAATATCAGTTAGTTAGGGATTTTAAAGCACACGATTCCTCTGTTTTTTCTCTCCAAAGCAGGGGAGAAGAGCTCTACAGCGTAGGCAAAGATGCGCGAATCAAGCGTTGGAGCAACGATTTTCAGCTACTAAATGAGGTAATTGGGCATATTTATGCCATACACGATATTCAATTCTCTCCGGATGGGAAATGGTTTGCGACGGCTAGTATGGATAAGACGGTAAAAGTTTGGGAGAGTGATACGTTAACTTTGCGCAAAGTGTTAGATGCTTCTAGACATGGAGGGCATAAGAATTCGGTTAATAAACTAATCTGGTCTTCATTCGATGATTTGCTGGTATCAGCATCAGACGATAAAAATCTTTCCGTATGGAAAATTCAATGAAATTTTTCCTATTTTAGCATTTGTATACCTAAATCTATCAACATTGGAAGCTTCTTTTTCGAAATCTTTTCGCGGTTATGATGTCTCGCAAGTAGACGCTTATGTTCAAAGTGTACAAGACTTTGAGACCGAATCACAAAACTCTTTGGCTAAATCAAATCAGAAAGTAGCTGATTTAGAAGCCGAAGTGGCTCGTTTAAGAGAAATTGAATCCAGTTTATTTAGAGCGTTGAAATTAGCAGAAGAAAGTCAGCAGAACTTCGCGGCTAAAATGGAAAAGGAGGCGAAATCAATCCTTGATAAAGCCACTAAAGAAGCGGAATCTATTAAAAAGAAAGCCGAGTCCGATGCTCAAAAACAAGCTTTGCTGACCGAAAACGAACGTAAACAAACCTTAGCGCAAGCAGGTCAAGAATTAAAGGAGCAAGAGCGTCAATTGCGCAATTTGCAGGAAGCTCAGAAAGAAATTGCAGCTCAATTAAAGCAAATTTCAGAGCAAACATTAGGGTCTATTTCCCAATGGAATGCTACCGAATTAGTTAAGCCAGTGGCCTCAATAGATACTATTGCTGCACCAGCAGCTAAAAGAGGACGCAAGCCAGGTGTGAAAAATAAGTCTAAGGCAAAAGTGGTGAAAAAGCCCAAAGTAGCTGCGAAAGCTAAAGTCGCGAAACCTAAAGTAGCCGCAAAACCGAAAGCAGCTCCTGCTAAGCGTGGTCCTAAGCCTAAAGTACAAGCCATTACACCTGAATCAGTGGTTAGTCCAGCGGTAAAGTCAGCCCAGCCGGAATTAAAACCAGCTGCTAAGCGCGGTCCTAAGCCTAAGGCGGTGGCGAAAACACCTAAAACAGCTAAAGCACCTAAAGCCGCTAAACCAGCCGCAAAATCAGCCACAAAACCAGCTGCTAAACGCGGTCCTAAGCCTAAAATCACTTTGGAAACCGTATCTGACGAAGGTTTACCAACCTTGAACAAGGTGTTAGAGGCTTATGCAAAATCATCAGGTCCAAGAGGAAAAGTAGGGGAGATCAACTAGGATGGCGAATTACCAAGTTTCTATCGATGACATACGCATTTTTGCTTTTCACGGGTTGTATCCGGAGGAGCGAATTTTAGGAAATTGGTATACCTTAGACGTGCTAGTCGAATCGGAATCGCAGCCTAATTTTTCAGATGATATCGCGGATACCATCGATTATTCGCAGATTTATACCATTTGCAAGCAGGTAATGGCCAAGCCGGTGGATTTATTAGAAACAGTAGCTGAAACGATTGCTCAAAAAATCAGAGCTGAATTAAGCCAAGAAGTTGCCGTTTTAGTGCAAATTTCGAAGGAAAATCCTCCTATGGGTGTCTCTGCAGGACGAAGTACTGTCGTTTATCGCCTCGATTGAATTTTGTAAACATTTATTGTGTATTTTTGGCGAAGCTAACCTAAACTAATGCGTCACCAAGTTACCATCAAAGATATTGCCAAACAGCTGGGAGTTTCAGTTGCGACCGTATCCAGGGCTTTACGTGATTTGCCGGATATTCATCCAGATACGAAGAAATTAGTCTTGGATCTTGCCAAAGAGCTTGATTATCAGCCTAATGTCCTAGCTACCAGTTTAGTTAAATCGAAGACCAAAACACTCGGTCTTATCGTTCCCGATCTAGGATACTATTTCTTTTCTACGGTAGTTAAAGCTGTCGAAGATGCTGCTATTGCAGCAGGATATTCTCTTCTGATTGCCCAAACGCAGGAATCCTTTGAGCGTGAATTAACAAATATTCAAAACCTGTCCCGTTCTCAGGTAGAGGGGATAATCATCTCCTTGTCTCGTGAGACGGTTAATTTTGATCATTTAACTCGTTTACAACGCAGGGGAATCCCACTCGTGTTCTTTGACCGAGATAGTGAAGAAATTGATGCCTCTAAAGTGATGGTGGATAATGAGCAATCTGCTTATGAAGCCGTTAAACACTTAATTGAGAATGGATGTAAGCGCATTGCTTTTTTAGCAGGGCCTAAGAATGTTTCCGTAAGTAACCAGCGAAGAATGGGTTATTCGCGCGCTCTTCAAGAGGCTGGAATCGAGTCAGATCCTTCGTTGATTATACATAGTGATTACTTCCAAGATTCAGCGATTGCGAAGACACATCAACTGATGAAAGAGGCGAATCGTCCGGATGGTATCTTAGTGGTGTCAGATCGTTTAGCTATCGGAGTCTTAATTGCTCTTCGAGAATTGAATATTTCAGTGCCAGATGAGGTAAAAATGGTGAGTTTCAACAACGAGCCTATCTGTTCGTTGGTTTCACCTACAATTTCATCGATTGCGCAGCCATTGGAAGAAATAGGCCGATTATCGGTTGAATTATTGCTAGAGCAAATCGAACACAAAACAGATAATCCGGTTCCAAGGGTAGAAGTTTTGAAGACAAAATTGATTGTTCGGGAGTCTTCTGTTCGCAAAAAATAATCCCCTTATTTTAGCATCATTTTTTCTTGGAAAAATAGGCAAAATTTAAGATATTTGTTCTATTGAAAAATACCGCTTTTTGCTGTGTTTTTCTCTTGAATCAAAACAGTTTTTATGTCATTACAAAGCAACGTTATCCCTATCAACATCGAAGATGAAATGAGAGGGGCGTACATCGATTATTCGATGTCAGTTATTGTGTCTCGTGCGCTTCCAGACGTACGTGATGGGTTAAAACCAGTTCACAGAAGGGTGTTATTCGGAATGGAGGAACTGGGGGTTAGTTACAACAAATCCTATAAGAAGTCTGCTCGTATTGTCGGAGAGGTACTGGGTAAGTATCACCCACACGGTGATTCTTCCGTGTATGACACGATGGTTCGTATGGCCCAAGATTGGTCATTGCGTTATCCTTTAGTGGATGGCCAGGGTAACTTTGGATCTGTGGATGGTGATTCTCCGGCAGCGATGCGTTATACGGAGGCTCGTTTGAAGCGTATTGCGGATGAGTTGCTTTCTGATTTGAACAAAGAAACGGTTGATTTTCAGCCTAACTTCGATGATTCCCTAGAGGAGCCTACCGTTTTACCAGCTAAGATTCCTAACTTACTATTGAACGGTACATCAGGTATCGCGGTAGGTATGGCGACGAATATGGCGCCTCACAACCTAAATGAGGTAGTAGATGGTATTTCTGCTTATATCGACAACCGTGATATCACGATTCTTGAGTTGATGCAGTATATCAAAGCACCGGATTTCCCTACAGGAGGTACGATTTATGGTGTGCAAGGTATTCGCAATGCATTCGAGACAGGTAGAGGTCGTATCGTAGTGCGTGGAAACGCTACTTTTGATACGTCTAAAACAGGTAAAGAGCAGATCGTTGTTTCTGAGATTCCTTACATGGTTAATAAAGCGTCCTTAATCAAGCAATGTGCTGATTTAGTGAATGACAAAAAGATCGAAGGTATTTCAGAGATTCGCGATGAGTCTGACCGTCAAGGGATGCGCATCGTATTCGATTTAAAGCGTGATGCGGTAGCGAATGTAGTTTTGAATAACCTTTACAAGCATACAGCGTTACAATCATCATTCTCGGTAAATAACGTAGCCTTGGTGAAAGGTCGCCCTATGATGTTGAATCTAAAAGACTTGATTCACCACTTCGTAGAGCATAGAAATGAGATTATCGTACGTCGTACACAATACGATTTGCGTGAGGCACGCAAGCGTGCACATATTTTGGAAGGCTTTATTATTGCTTTAGATAATCTAGATGCGGTAATTAAGTTAATCCGTGAGTCGAAAGATCCGAATGCGGCTCAAGAAGGCTTAATGTCTAAATTCAACTTGTCTGAACTTCAATCGAAGGCTATCCTGGAGATGCGTTTACAACGCTTAACCGGTATGGAGCGTGAGAAGATCATGAATGAGTTTGCGGAGATTATGAAGTTGATTGAAGATTTGGAAGATATTTTGGCCAAACCAGAACGTCAATTACAAATCATCAAAGACGAATTAAACGACATCAAACAACGTTATGGCGATGAGCGTAGAACGCAAATCAATATGACGGATGAAGAATTCTCAGTAGAGGATATGATTGCGGATGACGAGATGTTAATCACGGTTTCTGCACAAGGTTATATCAAACGTACTCCAATCACAGAATACCGTTCACAATCACGTGGTGGCGTAGGTTCTCGTGCTGTTGCAACGAAAGATGACGATTACACGGAGCATTTGTTCTCTGCAACGATGCACAACTGGTTATTGTTCTTCACAGAGCGCGGTAAATGTTTCTGGTTACGTGTTTACGCGGTTCCAGAAGGGTCTAAGGTTTCCAAAGGTCGTCCTATCCAAAACTTGATGAACATCGAGAACGGTGACACCATTAGAGCCGTCATCAACGTGAAGTCGATTACTGATCCTGATTACATTGATAATAACTTCATTGTGATGTGTACAGAAGACGGTACGATCAAGAAAACGTCATTAGAGGCATATTCTCGTCCACGTCAAAATGGTATCATCGCTATTACTATTCGTGAAGGAGACCGTTTATTAGACGTTGCCTTGACAAATGGTAACAACCAAATCGTTATTGCTACTAACACTGGCCGTTCTGTTCGTTTTGAAGAGACACGCGTTCGCCCAATGGGTCGTTCAGCAGCTGGTGTGAAAGGTATTTGGATCGATGAAGACATTCCTACGGAGAAAGTGGTAGGTATGGTTTGCGTTTCTGATCCGGAAGTACAACAATTGTTAGTGGTATCGGAGAAAGGATTTGGTAAGCGTTCTGAAGTAGAAGATTACCGCTTAACAAACCGCGGTGGTAAAGGTGTTAAAGCCTTGAATATCACGGAGAAAACGGGTAATCTAGTCGCTATCAAAGAGGTGAATGATAACAATGACTTGATGATTATCACCAAAGCGGGTATCTTAATCCGTACGAGCGTCGCTGAACTTCGTGTGATGGGACGTAATACACAAGGGGTTAAATTAATTCGCTTGAAAAATGAATCTGATGAGATTTCATCTGTAACGAAGATCGAAAAAGAGCCGGAGCCTGAAGAGGTAGAGGTTTTAGAAGGTGCTGAGTTAACAGAAGGAGTAGTTGATACGACAAATGCTGTAACTGAAGCTCCGGAAGGAGGGGAGGAGACAGCATCTGAAGCAGCCTCAGAAGAAGTAACTGAAGAATAATACCTGAGCCCAGACGAAAGTCTGGGCTATTTTTTAATTAAATAAAACAATGAAAAAACTACTTTTATCCCTGTTTACGGTGGCTTTGGCGATGAATGCTTCATTTGGCCAAGCAGAAAAAGCACTAGTTGATGCACAAAAGAAAAACATCAGCGAAGCGATCAAAAAATCTGACGAAGACGTTAAAAAGGCCCCTACAAAGGCTCGTTTATGGTTGACTCGTTCACAAGCTTATTTAGATTTAGCGTCTTTCCCAGATTCTACTTTCGCTTTAACTAACCCAGAAGCAGCTTTCCAAGCGTTGGATTTTGCTAATGAGGCGATCAAATTAGATACGAAAGATGGTAAAAAAGGTTCAGTAGCAAAAGAGGCTGACCAAATGATGGTGGACAAGAAATTCTCTAATGCCTTTTTAAATATGGGTGTGGTGAAATACCAAGGGAAAGATTACAGAGGTTCACTTCGTTATATGGCTAAAGCTTCTGAAGTAGCGCCTAATGACACGATTACAGCGATGTACACAGGTGTTACAGCTCAACTTTGCCAAGAAGACAAAATCGCACAGGCAGCTTATGAGAAGTATTTGACTATTGGAGGTAAAGACTTAGCTATCTTATACGGATTGTCTCAAATCTACAAGAATAACAAAGACGAAGACAAAGCATTAAACATCATTGAAAAAGCAATCGCTATTTATCCTTCAAACAAAGACTTGAAAGGGGAGAAGTTCAATATGTTGATTGCTTTCAACCGTATTGATCAAGCGATTACGCAATTAACTCAAACAACAGCTAACGATCCTAAAGATGGTATTTCTTGGTTAAACCTAGGTTTATTGTATGAAAACAAGGTTTCTGGATTAAATGACGAAATCAGAAAGATTCAAGATAAATCATTCAAAGTTCAAGAGGCAGATCGCCGTCTAACAGCTCAAAATGATCAAATTTCTGCTTTCCAAGACGAAGTTAAGCGTACGAAAGCGAAATTAAAGGCAGCTACAACGCCTAAAGCTAAAGCTTCTGTTAATAGCCAAGTAGCTAGTTTGGAAACGAAAGTGAAAGATTTAATCGAGGTTCAAAAAGGTATCCAAACAGAAAAAACAGCAGCTGAAGCTGCAGCAGGGGATGCCGCAGCAAACAAAGCTAAAATCGATGAATTAACAGCTAAAGTGAAGGAAATTCGTGCGAATTTGCCTAATTACTACACAAAAGCGTTAGAAGTAGATGCAACAAACTATGATGCATTATACCAATTAGGTGCTTATTATTACAATGATGCCGTTGAGATTAAGAAGCAATTAAATGGTATGGATATGAATGATTACAAGAAGTCTGGTAAGGATTTAGAAGCTAAATTAGCGGTAAAATACAACGAGGCTTTACCGTATTTCGAGCGTGGTTTCAAAGTTAAGAAAGACGAAGACTTGAAAGAAATCTTAAAACAAGTGTATCGTGAATTGAAAGACGAAGCTAAATTAGCTGAGTTAGAGAAATAAAAATTAGAAAGGGCTACTTAGAAATAGGTAGCCCTTTTCTTATGGATTATATTCTATTTAACATAATATAAATTATATAACAAATGTGTCAGTGGTCAGTCGGCAGTATCCAGTAATCAAGTATCCAGTAATCAGTAATCAGTATCCAGTAAACTGTATGTTAATTCATCTTTACTCTATACTCTCTAATCTATTTCCTGACTACTGTCCACTGACTACTGATTACTAACGTGAAACGTTACCGTAAACTCCGTAAACGAATCTGGCACAGAAACCACTGAGATTTGGCCATTGTGTAATTGAACGATACGTTCAACGAGAGATAAACCGATGCCGTAGCCCTTAGAAGAGGCTGTATTTTCGCCTCTAAAGAACGGTTGGAATATGTAGGGTAAATCGTTCGCGGGGATGCCTTTTCCTTCGTTTCTAACGAAAATTTGTATGGAATTTCCGGAATTCTTGAAGCTAACTTGCGCAGATTTGGATGGGCTGAATTTGCACGCATTCTCCATCAAATTCTTAATGGCCGTTAAAATTAGTTTGTCATCTGCCTTGATTAATAGCATTTCCTCGTCCTCTGGCATGTGTGAGGTGTCGATGCTGACTTTGTAGGCGGAGTTGAGTTTTTGGGTTAAACTTCTTGCTTCCCAAAGGATTTCGTCGATTCTCCATTCATTAAATCCTGCCTGGCTGTCGGATAAGCTTAGTTTATTCAATTCTAATAAAGATTCCGTGATCGCGGCTAATTCTTGGGTGTCTTCTAATACGGAGCTGATGGTATTTTTATAATCCCCAGTCTCTCTTTCTTTCAAAAGACTTACTTCTAATTGGGACGAAATTTTAGTTAATGGATTCTTTAATTCGTGTGAAACGTTCGCAATAAAGGTCTTTTGTAATTTAAAGGCGTTCTCAATGCGTTCTAATAATCGGTTGACCGTAGACACCATCTTCCCTATTTCGTCCTCAAAATCAGGCGATTTGAGGCGTTCTTCCAGGCGTTTGGGCGATAATTTATCCACTTGTTGGATTACTTCAGAGATTGGATTGACTGCTTGACCCGCAAAAAACCAGCCTGACAGCACTACAATGAGGATAAATAAGAGAAATAGCGCGATTAGGATGTTTTTTAAATCTTTCGCATTCTCCGCCGAATATTGATCCACTGCTCCCGCAAAAACGACTAAACGGCCCTGTGGCGTGGCGAAAACAGTACCAAGAACCTCGATATCTTCCCGTTGAAAGCGTATTTCTTGCTTTTGGCGGACTTGTTTAATGAGATCTACATCGATGTGGAGGTTGATGCTATCGTTCGAGGCGTAGATTCGCTCGTTGCATAAATCGTATACCAAAATACTCTCCCGGTACAATAAATCGCGGTTGGTTTGCCCGATGATCCCCATTAATTTGGAGTCAACCTGGTTTACGTTGACCAATAGTTGAGCCGTTGTGTTCGCTTTTTGGCGTAAACGGCTATAAAATTTGTCCTTGTAATTCTCTTGCGTGAAGATGTAGATGACAAAATAGGATACGAATAAAATCGCAGAAACGAGGTAGGTAAACTGGTAGGTCAGCCTGGATCTAATCTGCATAATTATTCGTTTTTAAGGATATATCCTCTACCAAATTGGGTGTGAATCAACTTACTAGAAAAGCCTTTATCGACCTTTTTACGCAAGTAATTAACATAAACTTCGATCAAATTCGAGCTATTTTCATCCTCTACTTCCCAAATATTCTCAGCTATTTGAGCCTTCGAAATCACCATTTCTTGGTTTCTAAGGAAGTATTCCAGTAATTGAAACTCTTTGGAGGTCAAATTAATAGACTGTCCAGAACGCGTGACTAATTTACTGATAAGATCCATCTCTAAATCTGCAAATTTCAGTACCTGTGCATCTAATTGAGTCTGAGATGAACGTTTTAATAATGCTTTAATACGGGCCAAAAACTCTTTAAAATCAAAGGGTTTGCCCAGATAATCATCTGCACCCGCATCAAAACCTAGTAGTTTGTCATCTGTAGTACTTAATGCAGTCAGCATTAAGATAGGTGTCTGAATTCCTTCTGCTCTCAACTGTTTACATAATTCAAGGCCATTGATACCTGGAATAATAATGTCTGATACAATTAAGGAGTAATTATTTCGCAAGGCTAATTGCTTCGCGATGGTCCCGTCATAGGCCACTTCCACCTCATAGCTGTTCTCTTCTAATCCTTGTTTCAGGGATTGAACAGTTTTAGGTTCGTCTTCTATGAGGAGTATTTTGATCATTTTAGGATGGATTTCAAGTCCGCTGGAGAGTAATTAATTGACTTTAGTACTTTATTATCGGCCTTACGATACACTTTCCAAACACCGTTTTCTTCTTTTATCTCCGCTTCTGTACCATCTTTATCTTGGTAAAATTTCACGGTATATTCAGCTTCTTCTAAGGATGCACACGCTTTAGACATATTAGAACGCTGCACTTCATTGAATAATTCGACGAATTTTTCACCTAGTCCAAACTCTAAAACCGCCCCAGATAATACATATTGAAGATCACAAAGTGCATCAGCTACCTCTACTAAATCATTAGCGGCTATCGCTTCTTTCAATTCATCTAATTCTTCTGCTAACAGGCTAACACGTAGATTGCAACGTTCTGCAGCAGGTATGGTGGGTTGATTAAGTATAGGGGCTCCAAAGGTCGTGTGGAATTGAGCCACCTGGTTCAATGAGTCTAGTTTTTCCATTTTATGTATTCAATTTATTAAAATTAAACAATTAATGGGTCTCTAGCAATAAGCGTTCTTTGTGGAAAATGTGGAAAACTGAAAATACAATTGTGCACAAGTGTGGATAACTTGTGGATAACTCAAAAGGTTTCTGTGGATAAGTCCTGTTTTGTTTACAATTCTTATCTCACTTATTGAGGTTTACTTTCAGAGAAAGTACCATCTGTATAAAAAATCAGTACTCGTTCAATCTTTTTAGCGAGATGAGCGGTAGTAGTTGGAGCTGACACCACTGGTTGGCTTGCTTTTGGGCTACTTTCTCTAGGGCGTCTGAGATTCGATTGTACGATCGTTTGTTCAGGTAAATTATTTTTAGGCGATTCTGGCGCGCTAGGTATAATGGCATCAAAAAGAGATGGAGTAGATGCGACCGGAGAAGGAGCTGCTTTAGGAGCGGGTGCCGAAATAGATAAATCGCGTTTATCATCTAATAACTCTTCCGCGGGAATTTCAGGGAAAGCAATGAGAATCTTTTGTACGACATCTAAGCTAGGCTTATTTCTTCCTGAGAGAATGTGAGAGATACTACTACGAGGAATTCCTAAAGTATCCGCAAACTGAGATGCACTTAGTTTCTTTACTTGAATTAACAATTCGATCTTTCCGCTTAGATTCATTTTTGTAAACTTGATTGATATGTTACAAATTTAAACAATCTAATCAAGTTTACAAATTGAAATTTTAAGCAAATGAAATGAGTTTACAAAAGTGACACACAGTCAGAGTGAAGTGCAATCAGTTTACTTTTGTATAATCCTCCAATAGCTTTCTTGAAATCCTTTTTAGACATCCCTAACTGATCGTAGATATCTTCGGCTGGGCTTTTATCGTGTAGATACAAGACGCCTTTGTTATCCTTAATTGCCTGCAAGACTTTCTCTACTTGTGCATCTAAACGTACACGTCCCACTGGTTCCAAACGTAAATCCAGGCGCCCGTCCTCTCGCAAATTTTCAATGTAGACAAATGTATTTTCGCCTAATGTTACATTTGTAAATATCTCATTTTTGAATAGCATTCCAATTTTACAATTGTCAACTAAGCATTTAATACCTAGGTCAGTGTATTCAAATGGAACAGCTTCGATTTTTGTACCAGGTGCAAAACGATTTTCTTCCTCCTCTATAAAGGCAGGCAAGAAGTTTTCTATTCTGGCAGAAGCGACGATGCGATCTGTTTGGGCATCTAGGTAAATGTAAACGAGGTAGAATTTGCCTACCACCATTTTTTGGTATTGTTGACTGAAGGGAACAAATAAGTCCTTCGCTAATCCCCATTCTAAGAATACCCCTAGTGGTGTAACTGATTTAACCTCCAAATAAGCGAATTGCTTAATGGTGGCATAGGGTTTTAAAGTAGTGGCAATGATGCGGTCTTCTGAATCTCGGTAGATGAAAACATCAATCGATGAATCGATTTCATACGTTTCTGGGACGTATTGTAAGGGTAATAGGATTTCATCTTCGTAACCATCTAAATAGAGGCCAAAAGGTACTTCTTTGATAATACGAAGGTGATTGTATTCACCAATTTTCAATTCATTTTCCATAAAAAAAGCCCGGCTGTGAACCGGGCATTTATTCTTGTTGTTGACTAAACGACTACGTTATTCTCTCTTAATGCTTGATTAAGTGATGTTTTTAAGTCTGTACTTTCTTTTCTTTTACCAATGATTAAGGCACAGGGTACGCCATAGGTTCCAGCTGCAAAGGTCTTTTGGATGCTACCTGGAATAACAACCGAGTTTTCTGGTACATAACCGATGTATTCAACTGGCTCAGGGCCTGAAACATCGATGATCTTAGAAGAACCAGTAATGGTTACTCCAGCACCTAAAACGGCTTTTTTACCAATGTGTGCACCTTCCACTACGATACAACGAGAACCAATAAAAGCTCCGTCTTCAATAATAACAGGAGAAGCTTGAGGTGGTTCTAATACACCACCGATACCCACACCACCACTCAAGTGTACGTGTTTCCCGATTTGAGCGCAGGATCCAACCGTAGCCCAGGTGTCCACCATGGTTCCTTCGTCTACATATGCTCCAATATTCACGTAAGAAGGCATTAGGATGGTTCCCTTAGCTAAAAATGCACCATAACGGGCTACAGCTGGAGGAACAACACGAACGCCTAACTCTTTGTAATTCGATTTCAATTTCATTTTGTCGTGGAATTCGAAGATACCCACTTCAGAAACGGCCATTTGGCGAATAGGGAAATACATTACGATTGCTTTCTTTACCCATTCATTCACTTGCCAACTACCATCAGCCTTAGGTTCTGCGGTTCGCAATTCTCCTTTATCCACTAAGTCTACGACTTTTTCAATCGCCTCGATGGTTTCAGCCTTCGAACGAAGCTCCGGGTTGTCCCAGGCAGCTACAATACTATTTTCTAATGAATTCATAAAAATGATATGCAATAAATGAAGATGCAAATTAATCAAAAAAGGCTTGGCTTCCCCAGATCAGTGGAAATAAAATCGAAGCCTGCTGGCGATGAGAGCGAAAAAACGCTAAAAAATCGAACTAAATTTAACTTCAACTTTAATAAGTCATTTAGCTGATTATCAATCAGTTACGCATCGATGCAAAATAATATTTTGGTAAATTGTGCTAGAAAATTAGCTAAAAAGACAAGTGACATTCTGTCACTCTCCTACCCCATCGATCTGGAGCATTTATTTCTTATACAAATATGCGAAAAAAGTTTGAATAAAAAACGTATCCGAGTAAATTTTATACAAAAACTACATAATTAGCTTTATGACTAAATTAAAATATCCTGATTTACTTTTGTAAAATAGGCCTTGTAAACGTTTAATTGGGTTTATTTTATCCTATCTCTCTTGGAATAATACATTTTAAATGCTATATTTGGTCTTTGTATGAAATCAAATTAATTTATTCAATGAAAAAAATTAAAGTTGCTATTAATGGTTTTGGTCGTATCGGTCGACTTACTTTCCGTCGTTTATTGGAAAAAGAAAATGTGGAAATCGTTGCTATTAACGATTTAACTGACAATGCTACTTTGGTACACTTACTAAAGTATGATTCAGTTCACGGTCGTTTTAATGGAACTGTTACTTCTGATGCTGACAGCATTACTGTTAATGGTAACGTGATTAAAGCTTTTGCAGAACGTGATCCTAAGCAATTACCTTGGGGTGCTTTAGGAATAGATGTGGTTTTAGAATCTACTGGTCGTTTCATCGATCAAGAAGGTGCTGGTCAACACTTAACTGCTGGTGCTCGTAAAGTAATCATCTCCGCTCCTGCTAAAGGTGATATTCCTACAGTTGTTTTAGGTGTTAATGATGATACATTAACGGATGATATGACGATTATCTCTAATGCATCTTGTACAACTAACTGTTTAGCTCCAATGGCTAAAGTGTTAGATGATGCGTTTGGAATCGAAAAAGGATTCATGACTACAGTTCACGCTTATACAGCGGATCAAAACTTACAAGATGCACCTCACTCCGATTTACGTCGTTCTCGTGCTGCAGCATATTCTATCATTCCTACATCTACAGGTGCTGCTAAAGCGGTAGGTTTAGTATTACCTCACTTGAAAGGTAAATTAGATGGTAACGCAATGCGTGTTCCTACTCCTGATGGATCTGTTACAGATTTTACCGTAGTATTAAAGAAAGAAGCTACAGTTGCTGAAATCAACGCTGCTTTAAAAGCTGCTGCTGATGGCCCAATGAAAGGTATCTTAGAATTCACTACAGATGAAATCGTATCTATCGATATCATCGGAAACCAACACTCTTGTATCTTAGATTCTAAGTTAACAACAGCGATGGGTAACTTAGTGAAAGTAGTAGGTTGGTATGATAACGAATTTGGTTATTCATCTCGTGCAGCAGATTTGATCGCTCGCGTAGGTTAATCAACTTGTTTGACATAAATGAAAAAGCCTCTCATTCGAGAGGCTTTTTTTATTTCGCATTTATAGCTCTGAGGTAATTGATGTTAAATCCTTTTTCGTAGAACATCTCCTCGAAGCGTGTTTTGATTCCAAAGTGATCGTCCATCCATTCGGAAGTGTATAAATCATTCGTCTTGACGATGATGTCCCAACCATTTTCAGTTAGCGAGCCCTCTGAAAATTCGAAGAAAGGCAAAGAATCGGTTTTAAGGTGAAGAATACCTCCAGGCTTTAAGATTTTCTTGTAGCGATTCAGAAAAGTGTGAAAAGTGAGGCGGCGTTTCTCATCACGATCTCGAAGACGAGGGTCCGGAAAAGTGATCCAAATTTCATCGACTTCATTTTCCGCAAACTGTTCGTCTATCTCTTGCATATGGATGCGAAGAAACGCAGTGTTCGTTAATTCAAGTTCTCTCGCAGCTCTCCCTCCTTGTGCTAATCGATCTCCTTTAACATCAACTCCGATGAAATTCATCTCGGGAAATAGTTTACCTAAGCCATTCGTGTATTCTCCTCGGCCACAGCCAAGTTCTAAAACTAATGAGCTGTCATTTTTAAAGTAATCCGATTTCCATTTACCAGCCAAGGTTCCGAAAATGGGTTTCGGACTTTGGATGACATTATCTAAGGCGATGGCTAAATTGTATTTGGCTGTTTTTCTTCTGCTCAAGGGTACGCGAATTAAAAGGTAATTTCTCCTACGAGATAGGTAGATCCACAGATGAGAATCCCATCTGATGATTTTGAATTTAATTTAGCTAGGGCAATGGCCGCGTTCACGGAAGGAATGACATTACCATTCAGTCCTTTAGATGCTGCTAATTTTTGAAGTTCTAAAGCGGAGATTGCTCTCGGGTTGTTTGCTTGGCAAAAATAGTAGCTGGCCTCTTTTGGAAACAAGGATAAGACCGAATCGATGTCCTTATCTGCCACCATACCGAGAATAATGGTCAAATGATCGAAACCTTCCTGTTTTATTTGTTGCATAATCTCTGTTATGCCACTTTTGTTATGTCCCGTGTCAGCAATGATTTTAGGACTTTCCCCTAAAATTTCCCAGCGGCCTTGTAAACCGGTATTCACTCGGGTTTGCTGAATACCATTCCTGATTTTTTCCCCTTCAAGAGGAATGATGGTTTGAATCTGCTCACACCAAGCCAAAACACCACGGATGTTTTTTTGCTGGTAATGGCCTTTGTAAGGGCTATTTACGTTCATTTCACCCCAAGTGGGGCTTGTGAAAGTGAAATCCGATGCGCTCACTACATCT
The DNA here is from genome assembly GCF_019916085.1 of Aquirufa lenticrescens. Classification (NCBI taxonomy): domain Bacteria; kingdom Pseudomonadati; phylum Bacteroidota; class Cytophagia; order Cytophagales; family Flectobacillaceae; genus Aquirufa; species Aquirufa lenticrescens. The sequence goes on from NZ_CP049834.1 coordinate 2,139,853, forward strand.
GAAGCAAATTGTAAAGGGGCATTTACAGAGGAAGCTTTGGCAAGGAAAACCTCAGACGTTTCTAGCTGTTTTTCACTAATGGTTACCGGCGTATTTGATTTAATGATACCAGCCTTTTCGGACGCAATTTTTTCTAAGGTATCCCCTAGCAAATCCTGGTGGTCAAAACTGATATTGGTAATTAAACAGGCCAAAGGCGAAATGATGTTCGTTGAATCCAATCGACCGCCTAAGCCCGTTTCAATGATTGCATAATCGACCTGCTGTTCCTTGAAATAGGTGAAGGCCATAATGACGGTCCATTCAAAAAAAGACGGACGGACTTTTTCAATGAGATTTTGATGGTTCGTGACAAAATCAGCCACCCATTCTTCAGCGACCTGAATTCCATTGATTTTAATTCGTTCAGTAAAGGAATGAAGATGAGGAGATGTGTATAAACCCACCTTATAACCGTGTTCCTGAAGAATAGAAGCCATAAAATGGGACGAACTCCCCTTTCCATTTGTGCCAGCAATGTGCAAAGACTTAAAATAATCCTGCGGTTGACCCATGATTTCACAAAGCGCCTCTATATTGCCTAAACCAGGTTTATAGGCTTTAGCGCCCTCCCGGTGAAATACCGGCAATTGTGCATACAAAAAGGAAATGGACTCGGAATAATTCATCGGATGCCTATCTTTCTCCTACGCGGAAGGTGATAGACCCGGTCGCTTCTTTCGGGCTTGGGCCTGAAGACGTTTTGATGAATTTAGATTTTTCGATGGCTCTTTTGTATTTCTGCGCCAAAGAATTAGAGAATGAATTCTCCGCAATCACTAATTTGATAATATTTCCATCCTCATCGATTTTGATCGTGAATCGAATCATACCCGTTTCACCTGTATCATCTTTGACGTTAGGACGATTAGCAATTCTCCAGCCTGAGATATTCACAGAAGAAGACCCAGAACCATCTCCGCTTCCGCCATTACCGGAATAATTCGTTGAATTGTTGATTTTTCCGTTCGGGCTACCTTTATCCCCTATTTTTCCAGCATCTGGACCATTCGAGTTTCCTCCTGGATTTGGATTGGTGCCACGTGTACCATTGCTGGTTGTTTTTTTCTTGAATAAAGCACCCTCGTCAATTTTCTCTTCTGGCTCAGGTGTCGGCTTTGTGGAAACGGTGGTTGTCTTTTTTGTATTCTCAGAAATGCTCACTGGGCTTTTAACTACCGAAGAAATGACTGTTTCTTTCGAGCTAGGCGTCGGTTTTGCTTTGGTAACCGAAGCAACTTCTGTTTCTTTTTCCGCTGGTTGTGATTCGTCATTATTAGGCAAATCACTCGCTTGATTATAGGATTGTACATTTCCGCCACCCTCGTCATCTGTCCCGTAATTTACTTCGAAACCAGGTTCTGGTAATTCCAGCTTCATTTCTTCTGCGGACCAGATCTTAGCATACCAAAACAACAAGAACAACAAACCTTGAATCACGATCGTGATCGCCAAGGCTTTTCGTTGGTTTTTGCGTTCTATTGCTTGTTGTTCGATGCGTTGGTTCATATCTTATAGCGCCTTATACACCCAAATGTCTACTTTCTTGGACGCTTTTAATTCACTAGCTTTGGCATAACCCGCATCCATCGAATGCTCTGTACCTAAGCTAATGCGGTAAAATTTAGTCTGCTCGTCCTTTAAGATAATCTCCGCTTGGTCAAAACCACGCGATTTGAATTCTTTTAACCCTTTCTCCGCTTGTTTTAATGATTGAAAGCTCGCGGCTATTAAATAGATCACATCTTGATTCGTAGGAGCTACTTCAGTTGGTGCTTCGACTACTTTTTTCTGAACAGAATCTACTTGAACTGGGGCTGGAACCACAGGTGCTGCAACTGCTACTGGAGAGGCTACTTTTTTCTCTATTTTAATCGGATTTAAAGAACTCTGCGATTGTTGGCTAGAAGGTTCTGTCAGGAAAAATGCACCCAAACCTCCTATGATAAAGGCAATTAGCGCATAAACGTAAGTAGATCTGCTGACCTTGATAGGTGAAGGTTCTGGAGTATAACTTGGAAGATCTTCTGCCACCGGCACTACTTCGAGCACAGTTTTTTTCTCTTTAGGTAAGGTATGACCTAAACCTACTGGGAACAGTCCAAAAACGGACAAATCCGCATTAAAATCTGGATTTGGAGAGAAGGACAAGCGGTTTTCCGAATTCAAGGTAAACGCTCCTAATTCTCCTATAGTCAAATAGCCTTGATTGGATATTTGGGATTTTAATTCCTTCGAAATGGCTGTTATTTCAATAGAAGCCTCTTTTTGTGAGATAGACAGTTTTTTAGCCCATTCCGTCGTTAAGAAACGATCATCTGTTTTTAGTTTCTCATTAAAGGCGACGCATTTTCTTTTGGGATAGATCTTTCCTTCCTTCGCATTGAACTGAAAATCTTGTGCATTCACAACGAATCCACCAAATTGTGGAATAATCACACATTCGTGTTCGTAAAGTAAGTGCTCAAGAAAGGTATAAAATTCAGTCATTCTTAAAATGAATATGCGAGAGTTGCTGTAAAGTTAAAACCTTGTGTTGGATAAAATAAATATCGCTGGTAATTTTTTCCCAATATATTATTCGCAGATAAAGTAGCCGTGAATTTCTCTGTAATTGCATACTCCCCTTTTACATTGAGATCCACGATGTTATCCAATGTAGTCGCCTTTTGGGTTCTTGGATTAAAGCCATATAGTCCTCCTACATAATAGATTTCTGGTGAAATTTTGAATTTAGGTAGCACTGCGATGGTATTTCTCCAAGCGATCTGGACATTAGGACGGTGATAGGCGTATAAGAAATTACCCAGGTTTCCGTAATTCGTATAATCCACTTGTAAGTCTGACTGGATTTTATCTGTGACTGTCATCTTCACATTTGCCTGTAGGGAAAGGACCGATACAGCTGCATCTGCGTTAGAATATTGGATATCAAATTGAGACAAGTCAGCTGCTGAGGCTGTGAAGAAGGCCATTTTAGCATATTCTCCATAAGTAGCTTTCAATTCGTAATGTACATTGCGTTCGTTTGTTCCCGTTAAGCCACCTGCTACGGCCCATTTTTGTTGGGTATTTTGCAAGGTGATTGCTTGAGAAAGCCAAGGGTTAGTTAACAAGCTGCTGCGGTAGGAGTTAAACTGCGTATCGCCTTCAAATCCAGCGAATAAACGAATGAAGTCATTCGCACGGAAGCGAACTTGTACACTTGGGTAAATCCGCAATTCCTCATCTTGTACCGCATTAATGCCCGCTTGCAGGTTTAAACGTGGTAAAACATCATAAGATAAACTTGGTTTCAAGCGGAAGAAATTGCGATTTGTTGACGTATTGCTCGTGAAGTTAGATAAGATGGCATCTCCATTAATGCGAAGCGATAATCCTTCCGAAATCGCATAATTTGCCTTTATGTAAGAAGTTGACATCCACTCTTTAGGAGCTAAATTTCCCGCTAAAGACGAGAATTCGGTGCCAGCCTGGTAAGAGAATTTCTTGCCTTCTGTTTGGCTATAAATATCGCCATTGAACTTAATCTGATCGTAATGTACCCCAAAAGCATCTTCTGGCGTGTTCGCAGGTATGCTTTCTTTACCGTAAAAATTCGTCGCGATACGGCGGTAATCCAATGAACCTTTCAATAAGGCTTTAGACCAAAGGGATTGGCTGTAAATTTTCACTTCATTCTCTGAGCGACTCGAAAAGGCATTATCTGTGGGTCCCATCGAGTTTGCATCGTGATTGATGTACAATCCACGCAATTCTTTGGCCGTAGGATTATAGCCAAAATGGCCATTCAATAAGGTATGACCATAATTACCAGCTCCGATTTTAATGGAGTTTTTCGCCATGGAGGCAAAAGGAGATTTAAGTTCCTCCCCTGTTCTTGGGCCTAGCACATTCGTTTGAATGCCAGGTAAAACAAGTGCCTGCGGCTTAGAAAGGTCAAAATTGAAATCAACTTTGTGGTCTTTACTGTAGTCCGGAATTTCATTCAAAGCCTCAAATGAACGACTCATCGTAGGCTGCACCTCAATTTTACGCACCTTTTCCGTGACAAATTCTTCATTTTGGATAGTACCTTCCTTTTTCTGTTGACCATAGGTTAAGATGGAAATCAGGCTGAAAGAGGATGCTAAAACGATTTTGGATGGGAATCTCATATGCATTATTTAGGGAAATAGGTTTTCAAAAGGGCTTTAGCAGCTTCTACGCTTTCTTTGTCCTCTGAATTGTCAATAATGGATTTTAAGGTAGCTTTCGCCTGAGCTAGGTTCTTTAATTCGAATAGGTTTTTGGCCAAAATCAAATAGGCCTTCCCTAGTGTCGCATCTGAAACCTCTGCAAATTCATTTCTGAATTTATCTAGAATCATTTCATTCGATGTAGCATAATTGCCTTTCGCATTATTCAATTGAATGATATCCAGGTATTTAAGCGCAGCCTCTTCTAAAGCTTCCGCTTCTTTTACAGCAAGCGTGTGGTAATCCGCATAAGCAATCATAGCTGAATCAAGCTCTTTTAATTGAATGAAAGACTCTAAAATGCGCTTATTTGAACGTTGAATAAGAGTCGAATCAACTCCTTTCTCTTTTAATAGTCGGTAATGGCCAATGGCCTCTCTGTAAGAAGCGGAATCAAATTCGATATCAGCCACCTTTGTAATGACCGAATTCAAGGATGGGTGAACATTTTGCTCGATGACCTTTTTGTAGAATTGGAAAGCCAAAGCTTTGTTATTCGAACGATTAGCCGCATCTGCGATTAAATAGGTCACTTCAGAAACGCGCTCATCCGCCGGGAAATGCTCCACGAATTTCTTCAAAGGCTCAATTGCCTTATCGTATTTCTCGCCTAAATAGATTCCTTTGGCCGCTTGGTACTCTAAATCGGTCTTCTCTTCTTCGTTTAGGCTACCGCTTTGATAGATGCTCAAATAGGCGCTCATCTCTTCTGGACGACCTACTTCATTCAATTCCTCTTGTAAACCGGCCACCGCATCTTTCGCGAAAGCCTCTTTCGAGTATTTCTCGATCACTACCTTGTAATCTGTAATGGCCTTCTCTGGTTGCTTCGAGTTAGAATACGATTGCGCTCTTTTTAAGATGGATTCAGCGTAATAAGGACTATTCGGCTGATTGTTGATCAAATCGGTAAAGCCTGCAATGGCTTCCGCATATTTGCCTGTGCGGAAGGAAATCAAGTTCTCTTGGAAACTCGCATCATCGCCAAACTTCGTGTTAGGGAATGATTTTTTCAAAGCCTGGAACGTCGCCTTTGCTTCTGTGTCTCGTTCAAGGTAGACTAGCGTGATTCCTTTTTGGTACATCGCATAATCCTTCTCCGTCTTCGCATTTTCAATCGCTTGATTATAATAAGTCAGGGCCTCTGTGTAGTTTTTCGCCACTAAATACGTGTCAGCTAAACGTAAAACGGCATTTGCATTCGCTTTTCCATTCGGATTCGCCTTTAATTGATCTACATAAGTCTTAAAATACGTATTCGCATTCGTGAAATCCTTCACGGAGAAATAGGCATATGCAATTCCAATGCGATTTCTTTGTAAGAAATCTGCCGAATGCTTGCCAGAAAGCAACGGTTTATAGACTAGGATGGCAGCCTCAAAGTCTTTCAATTGAGATAGACATTCTGCCTTTCCAAATGAAGCCTCATCCGTTACATTTTGATTAGCCGCTTGTGAAATCGCTTTATCAAAGTAGGAAATAGCCTCCTTGTACTGTTCTTTGTTGTATGCTTTGATACCTAAGTTATAGGTTAATGTTTGGTAAGCCACTTTCAATTCTTCCGAAATCGGTACACCTGATTTCATAAAATCGGTAGCTGGAGCTAATTCAGGTAATTTAAGGATAGCATCTGCGGCGAAACTTTGGTAAGCTGCAGTAAAGGAGCTTGATGGATAGGTTTTGCCAAATTGCGCAATTGATTTTAACCCTTTCAACCAATTGCCTAGGTCAATAGCAATGCTGATAGACTTAAATTGGGCTTCCTCTTGCTGATTCGAATCAAAAGCAAGTGCGCCTGATTGATTGAATGATTCTGCTGCCTCCGTTTTTTTACCCAATTTTAATTGAGCTAAACCTTGCAAGTAGTACGCTTTTTGGCCTAATGAATCATTTTTCAATAATCCACTAATTGTTTGAATCGCGTCTTCGTATTTATCGATGGTATATAAGGCAAAACCTTTTTTATAAGAGGCCGCTTCGTTTTTATGCTCTTTTAAATAATCGCTGAAGCTCTTCGCTGCCTTAGCATATAAGCCTTTCTTAAATTGAACCTCTGCTACTAAAAGGGCTAAATCTGGGTGAGTGGAAATGATAGGCTCCGCATATTTCAAAAGTTCATCCCATTGAGCCGTTTGTTGATACGATGAAATCAACCAATAAGGCAGATCTTTGCGGTATTTCGAATGGCCATTGGACTTTTTAAAATCAGCAATGGCTTCTAAGTAGTTCTTTTGTTGGTAATGAATGACACCTGCATAGTAGGCCGCAGAGAAGGCATATTCCTCATCTGGATCTGTTTTTACTTCATTGAATAAAGCAAGGGCATTATCGAAATCTTTGGTCTCAAAATAGGCAACGCCTAATTTATAACGGGATTCTACGTTTCCTAAAGAGGAATTTTCGAGGTAGCGAATCGCTTTTGCATAATTTGCAATATCATAGAAATACAATCCGATTTTTCTAAACAATACATTACTTTGAGGTGTATTCGGATGATTTAAGCTGAAATGGTAGCCTAGCACATCAATTTCAGGTTGATTTAAATAAAGTGCGCACAATACTTGGTAGTATTCTGCCATGATCACCTCGTTTTTAGTTACGTCGGTTTGTCTACCTAAAAAGTTCGCGAATTCTTCGCGAGCTGCGACATAGTTTTGTGCCTCAAAATACTCTTTGCCTAAACTATAATGGATCTGATTGCTCTCAAAAGCCAGAGATTGCTGCGCAAAAGACGAGAAATGTAGGGATAAAAATAGGACGAGGCAGTAAAAGGAAGATTTAAATACCATAGGTTTATTGTCAATAGTCACGACTAAACAATAATACGATTTTTATGTGAATTAATTGTTCCGTCATTTAGAATTATTTGGAAAAAAATAGCACATGCTAGACTATACGGCTGATTTTTATAATTTTACCTAAATCTATTTCTCAACAAATAACAAAATGAATTTAAAACTACTATTCCTTAGTGTAATCGTCTCATTTGGCTGTTTTGCTGGACCGATTAAACACGAAATCAGTATGTCTGAACCTTTCTCTCATTATTTTGAGGTGAAAACAACAGTAGACGTCAGTAAAGAAATTAAATTTTTCGATCTTAAAATGGCAGCCTGGACACCTGGCTCCTATTTAATACGGGAATTTGCGAAAAATGTAGAATCGGTTAGCGCTGAATCGAATGGCTCTAAAGTCGCTATTTCGAAGATTAGCAAAAATACCTGGCGTATCGCCTTAAGCCCAGGTTTAAAGCAAGTTTCTGTTCATTACCGCGTGTATGCGTATGAAATGTCAGTTCGTACTTCCTTCTTGGACGATGCGCACGGCTACATTAATCCGGCTAGTGTATTGATGTATGCCCCTAAATTTGCTGCTCAGCCTCAGGAATTGACGATTGTCCCTCACAAAGACTTTAAAAAGGTTTCTACTGCCATGAAAAATGTAGGTGGATTCAATTTCATAGCAAAGAACCTGGATGAATTGATTGACTCCCCTATCGAGATTGGAAATCACAAGGTTTGGAACTTCAAAGTGAATAATATTCCGCACCAAATCGCCTTTTATGGCCCCGCTAAAGTTGATTCAGTTAAATTTTTAGCGGATGTACAGAAGATGGCGGAAGAGGCGCAGAAAGTAGTAGGAGAACATCCTTGCGATCATTATTTGTTCATCATTCACAACCTAAATCGCGGTGGTGGCGGTCTAGAGCACTTGTATTCAACGACTTGTCAAGTGACTCGTTCTAATTATGAAACGACGAAAGGCTACCAAGGAATTATGAATTTGTTAGCGCACGAGTATTTCCACCTTTGGAATGTAAAACGTATTCGTCCCAAAGCACTTGGGCCATTTGACTATGAAAACGAGAACTATACGCACAATTTATGGTTCTCAGAGGGTATTACGAGCTATTATGCAGACGTAATCAATCAACGTACCGGTATGGTTTCTACGGCGGATTATATCAAAGCGCTTGGCGAAGAAATTGCGGGTGTGGAAAATACACCGGGTAATCAAGTGGAATCTGCGGCGGAATCGAGCTGGGATGCGTGGATTAAGTATTACCGCCCGAACGAAAACTCGCGTAATGCTTCCGTTTCTTATTATGATAAAGGTTCTTTATTAGGGGGAGTTTTGAATATGTGGATCATTCAACAAACAAAAGGAGCTAAATGCTTAGATGATGTATTTAAGTTTTTATACCAAACCTATTATCTAAAAGCTGGTCGCGGATTTACTGATCAAGAATTAGAGGATGCTTTCTCCAAAGTGGCAGGTGCATCAGCGGCTGAGTTCTTTAAAACCCATATTTACGGAGTGAAGACCCCGGCTTATGCGGCTATGTTTAAGGCTTTTGGCTATCAATTTTCGGATGCAAATGTAGCTAAGACGGTTCCTTATATCGGAGTTGGTATTGCAGCTGGTCGCGTCACTTCGGTTTATAAAGGTGGTGCAGCCTATGTAGCAGGGCTAAACGTAGGTGATGAAGTATTGAAAGTGAATGGGGCTGATTTCCCAGGAATGGATAAATTGTTAGCTGATAAGAAACCGGGTGATTCGTTAGTATTCTCTGTTAAAAGAGATGGAATGGAGCGTACGTTCTTAGTGGCTGTGCAACAGACGCCTTTAAAGGCATTTGTGATTGAATCTGAGGCTACACCGACGGAAGCGCAATTGAAATTACGCCATAAATGGTTAGGCGGGAATTAATCTGCCTGTTTGGCCATTTCGGCATACATATTTTTAAAGGTCTGTAAGACGAAATCTTGAAAGGAGGAGCTGGATACCAGCTCCTCTATTTCATTTTGGGAGGAAAAGTCCATCACGGAATACTTGTAGCTCTGCTCTAAATGCGGAGTCTCAAACTTCACGATGTATTTCGAATTCCACTCGAAAAGCGAAATACGCATCTGTGGATGGCTTATTTCCTTGATAAAATGCATTAGTCTTGAATGATTTTAACGCTTTGGATTTTATCTCCTTCACGCACTAAATCGATCACTTCTAACCCTTCTACTACTTTACCAAAACAGGTGTGCTTACGGTCTAAGTGTGCCGTATTGTTACGTGAGTGGCAAATAAAGAATTGAGAACCACCGGTGTTAGGTCCACGGTGTGCCATTGATAGAACCCCACGATCGTGGAATTGGTTATTTCCCGTTAATTCGCAAGGAATCGTGTAGCCTGGGCCACCTGCTCCTGTTCCGTCTGGACAACCTCCTTGGATCACGAAATCATTGATTACGCGGTGAAAAGTAATTCCATCATAAAAGCCCTTTTCAGCTAAGTCGATGAAGTTTTTTACGTGGATAGGTGCATCCTCTGTGTAGAATTCGATTTTCATTAACCCTTTATCGGTTAACATTTCTGCGTATGCCATAATTTTACATTTAATTAAGCTACAAAGATGCGAATGAAATTTGAATTATTTAAATTGAACTTTCTTTTAGCCCTATGAAATACTTACTATTCTTTTTTGCCTCTATTTGCCTATTTAGCTGTTCCAATTCTTCCGAAGAAGAGAAACGCGAATCGAGCGCCTTCTTTTTACGTGGAAATGCGAAATGGAAAGAAAAAGAGTATCATGAGGCCATTAAATGGTATTCGGAGGCGATTGAGAAGCGTCCAGATTTCTCTGATGCCTATTATAACCGGGGTTTAGTGTTCCAAATCTTAGAAAAGAATGAAGAGGCCTTAGCCGACTTTTCGAAGGCAACAGAATTGGATTCGAAATTCGCTCCTGCCCTCTTTAAAAAGGCGGAAATGCTTCAAACCTTACAGCAATCGGACGAAGCCGTAAATGCAGTAGAAACGTTGGTTAAAATTTTCCCTGATTCTGCCGCTAACTGGACCTTAAAAGGTGATATTTTACTTCAAAAGGCCGATTTATCAGGTTCCTTATCTTCCTATGACAGATCTTTATCACTTGATTCGACTTCAGTAGAAACCTTGATTAATAAGGGCGTTGTATTGCAAGAGATGAATGAAATCGATTTAGCGGAAGCTGTTTTCAAGAAGGCCTTGAAGTCAGGCAAATACCAAGATCTTTTGAATAATAACCTCGGTTACCTTGCTATTCAGCGAATGCAATGGGATTTAGCTGCTTCTTATGTGAAGAAAGCGTTGGAAAAGGATCCGAAAAATGCGTTGTATTTAAAGAATTGGGCCAAAATTCAGGCTAAATCAAGCCTTAAATAAGGCCATATACTTTTTCAATTCTGCCGCGTTTTCTATCGAATTCGTGTGAATTTCTAGGAGCGCCGCTCCTTGGTTATGTAGGAAAGCGTTGAAGTCTAATTCACTTGGGTTCGAGGCAGAATAATAGCTTATTCCAGCGTCTTTGGCTGTATTTTCAGCGGTAAACCCTTGGCGTGTTTCCATAAATTCATCCAGTTCAGGAAGGTCTTTTGCTCCTTCTAGGTTGCGGAAAATGCCCCCGCCCCCATTATTAAAGACGATGATGCGCAAGTTCGCAGGAATGTAATGATTCCAAAGTGCATTCCGGTCGTATTGAAAGGCTACATCCCCAATGATGGAAATACATAACTTGTCTGTCTTTTGAGCGGCTCCTACTGCTGTACTTAGGCATCCATCGATTCCAGAAGTGCCTCGATTAGAGAATACTTCGGTTTTTATGAATTTCGCCAATGTCCAGTTAATGTATCTGACAGCTAATGAGTTAGCGATATGTACTTCGGCTGATTCTTGCTCAATCGCCTCTGTTACTTGGTTATACAAATGTAACTCCGTCCATTTGGGTTGGGCGAAGAATTCAGCTTGCAATGAAGTGATTTTGGCTGAATTCCAGGTGTTCCAAGATTTAGTAGTCCATTCAGCACCTTCCATAAAGCTTTCAGCATCTGTATTTACCACGTGAGTCAAACACAAGAAAGGGTCTGGTCTTCCGATCGGATTCGGGTGAATGAGCCACGATTGTTTTGGCTTGTGTGAGCGTAAAAACTGCTTAATTCGCTTCGAAACAAAGGATTTCCCGAAGTGAATGTGCAAATCAGGTTGTAAGGCTGGCCATACTGATTCGTCGGCTAAGAGCAAATCGTGCGCAATCGTACTCCCGCAATTCGACGTCGCATCTCCTATTACTGGAATTCCGTACGCCGAAAGTGTTTCGAAGATCGAATTGTGTTCCATTTGGCCTACGGTCACTAGGATTTTTTCAGCAGAGGCTATTTCTTGGTTGAAATACGAAAAATCTATCAAATTCTCTACTCTATACTCTCTAATCTCTACTCTTTTTTCTGCTTTCGGTAAGACAAAACCTGGCTCCGGATAAAACGGCTCACTAATGGGTACATTAATCTGTACAGGGCCTTTCGGTTCCGCTAAAGCAGTCAACGGAGCAGCAGAGCAATCATCCGTTTCAAAATCAAAAAAGGCCTTTGCGTGCTTTCCAAATAGGTTTTCTTGGTAAATCGTCTGTCCATCCCATTGGCCAATCCACTCTTTGGGACGATCAGCTGTTAAAACAATTAGCGGAACTTCTTGAAAGAAAGCTTCGACCACGGCAGGTGCAAAATTTAATCCAGCTGAGCCTGAGGTGCAGCAAAGTATGACGGGACGACCCGTTTTAAGGGCGATCCCAAGACCAAAAAATCCTGCCGAACGTTCATCTGCAATGGAATAACATTTGAAACCGCCGTGGCGGGTTAAGGCGATCATTAAGGGGGCATTTCTGGAGCCTGGGCATATAACCGCCTCATTTACACCTTGTTGGTATAAAGAGTCTACAAGTTCGAAGATGCCTTTTGGAAATGCCATAGCAAAAAAAAGCCTCATAAGAGGCTTTCAAAAATTATCCAAGATATGTTTTTAGTGCTTTGCTTCGAGAAGTGTGTCGTAAACGACGGATCGCTTTCTCTTTAATTTGTCTTACACGCTCACGTGTTAAATTAAATTTCTCGCCAATCTCTTCTAGAGTCATTGCGTGTTCGCCATTTAAGCCGAAATACAAGGTAACTACATCTGCCTCACGTTGAGTCAAGGTAGACAAGGCACGTTGTACTTCACGACGAAGGGAATCATTGATCAAGCCAGAATCTGGTTTGTCTTCTGAATCATTCTCTAATACGTCTAATAGCGAGTTTTCTTCACCTTGAACGAAAGGGGCATCCATGGAAACGTGACGACCTGAAATTTTCAAGGTATCTACTACTTCGCCGGTTGAGATCTCTAAAACCTCTGCTAATTCTTCTGGTGAAGGCTCACGCTCGAATTTTTGCTCTAGTTCAGAGAATGTTTTTGAAATCTTGTTCAAAGAACCTACTCTATTTAATGGCAAACGTACGATACGAGATTGCTCTGCTAAAGCCTGAAGGATTGATTGACGAATCCACCAAACGGCATACGAAATGAATTTAAATCCACGAGTTTCATCAAAACGTTGTGCTGCTTTGATCAAACCTAAGTTTCCTTCGTTAATTAAGTCACCTAAGCTAAGACCTTGGTTTTGGTATTGTTTTGCAACGGATACCACGAAACGAAGGTTCGCTTTTGTTAAACGCTCTAAAGACAATTGATCCCCATCACGGATTTTCTGCGCGAGGATTACCTCTTCATCCGGAGTCAATAAATCGACTTTACCGATCTCTTGAAGGTATTTGTCCAGCGATTGACTTTCCCTGTTGGTAATTTGTTTGCTAATTTTTAGCTGTCTCATAAGATCTTACAACAGAATGAAAGCGTCGCACACGAATGCGCGACGCTTGGATAAACATTTTTATTATTCAGCTGAAGCAGCTGGAGCCTCTGGTTTTTCTGGCTTAGGTAAAAGAACCTTAGCAGATAAACGGAATTTGCCCGTTTTCTTATCTACTTCGACTAATTTAACCTTTACTTTATCTCCTTCTTTGAAAACACCGTCCATCGTGTCGATGCGATCCCATGAAATCTCAGAGATATGTAATAAACCATCTTTACCCGGTAAAAATTCCACAAAAGCTCCGAATGCTTGAATATTCTTTACTTTTCCTTCATAAACCTCTCCTACTTCTGGTAAAGTAACGATTCCACGAACCATACTTACCGCTTTCGCCATGGCATCTCCGTTAGAAGAGAAGATACTTACGTATCCGCCGTCTTCTTTTTCTTCGATTGTAACGGTTGCTCCTGATTGTTTTTGAATATCTTGTACGACTTTACCACCTGGTCCAATTACAGAACCGATCTGGTCTTTCATAATCTTGATAACCGTCGCACGAGGAGTCTGAGGTTTGAAGTCTTCTCTTACAGCTGGAATCGCTTTCTTCATCTCGTTTAAGATGTGTAAACGACCTTCTTTCGCTTGAGAAAGTGCTTCCGCTAAAACTTCGTAAGATAAACCTTGTACTTTGATGTCCATTTGGCAAGCGGTGATACCGTTTTCCGTACCTGTTACCTTAAAGTCCATATCGCCTAAGTGATCTTCATCACCTAAGATATCAGATAATACAGCGTATTTACCTGTTTTTGAATCAGAAATTAATCCCATCGCGATACCTGAAACGGGCGCTTTGATTTTTACACCTGCGTCCATTAATGCCAAAGTACCTGCGCAAACTGTCGCCATCGAAGACGAACCGTTTGATTCTAGGATATCAGAAACGATACGTAAAGTATAAGGGAAGTCTTCCATTTTAGGTAAAACCTTCTTAATCGCACGCATCGCTAAGTTTCCGTGACCTACTTCACGACGACCTACCCCACGGTTTGGTTTAACCTCACCTGTAGAGAAGCCTGGGAAGTTGTAGTGCAACATAAATTTGTTGTACCCTTGTGTCATCGGTTGGTCAATGATTTGCTCATCCATTTTCGTACCTAAAGTAACAGTAGTCAATGATTGAGTTTCTCCACGCGTGAAAACAGACGAACCATGAGGAGTAGGTAAATAATCTACTTCACACGTGATTTGACGGATTTCATTCAATTTACGACCATCTAAACGGTAGCGCTCTTGCAATACTAATTGGCGAGCTGCTTCTTTTTCGATATCGTGTAAATAGTGTTTTGCTAAACCGATATTCACGGTGTGATCTTCCGGTAAAGAGGCGATGAATTCATCAACGATTGCCTTGAAGCCAGCTTTACGCTCGTCTTTCTTCGGGTTCGCTAATTTCGCTACGGCTAAATATTTCTCGTAGTAGTTTTTCCACAATTCTGCACGTAACTCTTCGTCATGCGTTTCATGTGAATAAACGCGTTTTTCTGTTTTGCCACAAGCGACAGTCAATTCATTCAATGCCGCGCATTGTAATTTGATTGCATCGTGAGCGATACGTAAAGCTTCTAGCATTTCAGCTTCAGAAACTTCGTCTCCTTCGCCTTCAACCATTAAAATATCGTTTGCGTTTGCCGCCACGATTAATTCTAAGGAAGCTCCAGCTAATTCGCTTACGCTTGGATTTACTTTGTATTCGCCGTTGATTTTCGCTACGCGAACCTCAGAGATAGGACCATTGAATGGAATATCGGAAACAGCTAAGGCTGCAGCTGCCGCTAAACCGACAAATGCATCTGGTAATACTTCTGAATCTGCTGAGATCAAGTTGATTAACACTTGAACATCTGCGTGGTAATCATCTGGGAAAGTAGGGCGCAATGCGCGGTCTACTAAACGAGAGATCAAAATTTCATAATCGGAAAGGCGTGCCTCTCTTTTTAAGAAACTTCCAGGGATACGTCCATTTGACGCAAATTTTTCTTGATAGTCTACTGATAAAGGAAGGAAATCAACTCCTTCTTTGGCCTCTTTGTTAGCCACTACCGTAGCTAACAACATCATATTTCCTGACTTAATAACGACAGCTCCGTCCGCTTGCTTGGCTAATTTGCCTGTTTCAATCGAGACTTCTTTGCCGTCAGGCATTGAAATATGCTTTGTAATGATGTTAAATGACATACGTTTCTGAATAAATTTCACGCAACCTCGCGTGATTTAAGTTTTGTTTGAACGATTCAAACGTTTACAGCGGGGGAATAAAAGAGGGCTCCACCGAAATGAAGCCCTCTTTTTATTATTTACGAATACCTAATTCCGCGATAATCGCACGGTAACGTGAGATATCTGTACGAGTTAAGTAATCTAATAAGCTACGACGCTTACCTACTAATTTCAAAAGCCCTAAGCGTGTGCTGTGGTCTTTCTTGTTTTTCTTAAGGTGCTCAGTCAAGTGATTGATTCTGTACGTGAATAACGCAATTTGCGACTCAGCAGAACCAGTATCGATCTTAGACTTTGCTTTCCCTTTTGCTTCGAAAATTTCTTGTTTTTTCTCAGGTGACAAATACATCTTTTACCAGTTTAAGTTTAAAATAATTATTGAATTTGCAAAAGTACTCTTTTTCTTGCTAATAAACAAATGTTCTAGGCTTCTGTTTTGACACGCCCCAGTTTGCTTTTTAATCTATCCCAAACCACCCGATAGAAGTCCGTTTCGAACAAGCGAGAATCCGCTAAGGCGATCTTTAGGAAGTAGGCTCCAATGAGAGCTAATATGCCATTCGCAAGCCACGCTCCTATCTGGATGATTAAGGCGCCTTCTTTGGCCATCTTATCGCCTTGTTGCGTTAATATATACAATAATATAAAGAAGGAAACTGCGACCACAACCGGCACGCCGAATCCACCCTTCTTAATAATGGCTCCTAGCGGTGCACCAATCAGGAACATCACCAAAATGGCAATGGCATTCGTGAACTTATGGTGCCACTCTAGATTCGTTTTATTTAATTTCGATTCATAATCCTCTAATATGGCCTTATTCGTTTCACCGGAGGTCATCATGTTTTTTGCCTGTTGTGCAGCTAAATCGTAGGGTACAGGGTTTTTAGCTGCCAAACCCTTCGCTAAACGAGGCTTAATCCAATCGGTATTCTGAAAGAATTGCAAGGTTTTCTTCACCGGGGTTACATGGTACAGGAAATTAATGGAAGACGATTTGAAAAATCCTCTTCTTACAATAGAAATCGTATTCGAAAGTGAATCTGCATCATCTGCCAGCTGATTATTGTTGCGCATAATCTCGTGATGGGCGAATTGCTGCTCATCCGTTTTTTGGAGATCAAACACCGCCAGCGACATCACCACCTTACTTTTCTTAAAATCGTGCACCGCTAATTCCGTCGGATTTACTACCGAACCCTGGTCCGCATCTTCCAAGTAATCCTTGCCATTAAACAATTCAAACACTAAATAGCGTTTGTTCATAATGGTATACATCAAAGCAGAATCCGCCAACGTCACGTGGCGATTACCATCATTGTGTGTGTGATCGTAAATAATCAGGTTTTTCAGAGTCTTATTATCCGGGTACTTCTTCCCTACTTTAATGGAATAGCCGGTCAAATCCGTGTAAAAAATGCCTTCCTTTATGTTTAAAGTCGTTTTAGTTGTCTTAATGTCATACAGCAAACTCCAACCTTTGATATTCGCCCACGGCAAAGCCACGTTCATAAACCAAAACATAAATAGGCTTAAAAATACTGCAGAGACTAAAATTGGACGCATAATGCGGAAAATGGAAATCCCTGCACTTTTCAAAGCCGTCAATTCAAAGTTCTCGCCTAGTTTCCCAAAAGTCATTAAAGAAGAAAGCAGTACTGAAAGCGGCATCGCTAATGGAATTGTAATCAACGAGAAGTAGAAAAAGAGCTCCACATAGACAAAAGCCCCTAAATCCTTGCCAAAAAGATCAGCAAAGTAAAATAACACTAAACGCAAAAGGAATATAAAGATGACAACGAGAAGTGTCAAAAAGAACGGTCCAAAAAACGCCTGCAGTACTAATTTATCAATCTTACGCATCCTAACTACCGACGATTTCTTTCAGCTTATCAATTAAATAATCCCACAATTCTTCTGCATCAGCGTCCGTTTTAAAGGTCGATGCGCCATCAATAACCGTTAGATAGGTGGTATTAGAAACTTCACTTACATCCAAGCTTAATTCGATAATGTGCTTTCCAGGTTCAGAATCCCCTTTTATGAAATCGAATTTGACTGATTTATTTGCTTTCCCAGGTAATACCAAGGCCGGATGATTTTCATTATCCCAATAGAAATGCAATTCAGCGCTTCCACGAACAATTACTTTGTCAGCAAACCATTGTTGTAATCCGGATGGACTACTTAAGTAAGGATAAAGCACCTTAGGCGACGCTTTGATCTCATATTCAAAAGTATATGGAGTTTGTGACATAATGTTGTAGATTAAAATACCTGTAAAACTACCTGTGAACAAAGGTATTAACTCTGGGCTAAATCCCAAATCCTGTGCAAAATTAATAAGTATTGTGAAAATATTTGTGTTCTAAGGAGGGAACGCTTACCTTTGCACCATAATTTGGCGGGGTAGCTCAGATGGTTAGAGCGTTGGATTCATAACCCAAAGGTCGGCAGTTCGATTCTGCTCCCCGCTACATAAAATCCCTTTATGGGATTTTTTTATGCCTATGAAAAAGCCCTCGTTTGATGTAATCTTTATGGAACTGGCTCAGAATCTGGCGCTTCGTTCTCATTGCACCCGCGCTCAAGTGGGCTGCGTATTAACTAAAGATACCCGTATTATTTCGATCGGTTACAACGGGCCTCCCGCTGGAACGCACAACTGTGATGATGAATTTGGCGAGGAAGGTTGTCCCCGTGATTCCAAAGGAAGCTGTTCTTTAGCTTTACACGCAGAGCAAAATGCGATTTTATATGCTTCTAAGAATGGTGTATCCGTAGAAGGCTCTACGATTTATGTGACTTTATCCCCTTGCATCTCCTGTGCGCGAATTATTTACAGCATGAAGATTAAGAAAGTGATCTTCTTGAATTCCTATGCGGCCTATAAAGGCTTGGCGTCTGATGAGGGAGTTGACTTTTTGAGGAAGTTCGGGGTTGAGGTGGTTTCATATTCAGAATTATAGCTCGGCTATAATTCTGAATATGAAACGAGAGTAGAGATAATAGAGTATAGAGCATAGATAATACGCAAACGATTAGAATCGGATTATTTCTCTCTACTCTATTATCTATAATCTCTACTCTATCTACTCTCTCTACTCTATTAAAACAAAAGGGGATCGAATTCGATCCCCTTTTGTTTTAATGATGAACTCCCCCATCCCCATGCACGTGGCCGTGGGCAATTTCTTCTGGAGTAGCTTCTCTAATTTTTAAGATCTTTCCTTGGAACATTAAGGTTTTCTCCGCTAATGGGTGATTAAAATCCATAGTGACCGTTTCTCCCTCGATGGAAACGACTAATCCCTGCATACGGTTTCCTTGGTCGTCTGTCATCGGGATGAAGTTTCCGATTTGAAGGATATCGTCAGCGGATTGACCTTCGGCTTGGAAAATGGATTTAGGTAATTGGATGATCGCGTTCGGATCCACGTTACCGTAAGCGTCTTCTGCTGAGATACTGAAATCGAAAGTGTCGCCTTCGTTTAAGCCTAAAAGGTTCTTTTCAAACGCTTCAGGTAAGCCGCTAAGGCCATGAATAAAGACCATCGGTTCTTTTTCATCTACGATTTCTACAACATCTGGTTGTCCATCTTCATCTGGAAATGCAAGTTGATACGAGATGAATACGACGTTATTTTTTGCAATTGGCATGGTTTGAGCTGTTTTTTTGCCTGCAAACCTACGGGAAATACTTGAGATATTTTTCCATCCCTTAGCTTTTGCCTATTTTTGTTTAACTAAATTAACCTATGCAACAGAGCGCTCAAGAAGTTTTAAAGGATATTAAGCAGAAAAAACTGGCTCCTATTTATTTATTGCATGGTGATGAGCCCTATTTGATTGATCAGCTGGTGGATGCTTTTGAAAAGCAGGTGTTGCCGGAGGATCAGCAGAGTTTTAATCAATTTGTCCTTTTTGGCAAAGATCATAGTCTAGGATCTATTATGGCAACGGCGCGTCGGTATCCGATGATGGCGGAGCGTCAAGTGGTGATTGTGAAGGAGGCGGCGTTCATCGAGGCGATGGCGAAAGCGAAGGAAAATGCGAAGGCTAAAGATGATGATTTAAAGGTTTGGGAAGATTATTGCGCGAATCCGACGCCCTCTACCCTACTTGTTTTAACCGTTAAATCCTTGCTTTCTGATAAATCAAAGGTGTTTTCTGCGCTGGTGAAGCACGGTGTGATTGTCACATCGAAGAAAGTGTCGGAAGATAAATTAGGAGCTTGGTTAGTGGATTATTTGGGTCAAAAAGGGATCAAAATTCAGCCTTCTACGGTCGAATTGATGGTTTCGTATGTGGGTGCGGATTTGTCTAGAATGGCGCACGAGGCAGATAAATTAGCCGTGAATGTGCCTGCTGGCGCTGAAGTAGGTTCTGCAGAGGTGGAGAAATACATCGGTATTAGCCGGGAATACAATTATTTTGAGTTCCAAAAAGCGATCATCCAGCGCAATACCGAAAAAGCACAGAAAATTGCCTTCCACTTTGCAGAAAACGCGAAGCAGAATCCTGCCGCACCCATGCTTGTCTTATTGTTTAATTTCTTTTCTAAGGTATTGCAGGTCCACGATGTGGGAAATGTCTCTGACGGGGAGATTGCGAAGCTGATTGGAGTGAACCCTTATTTTGTGCGTGATTATACGACAGCGGCGCGAAATTACCCTTTAGCGAAGGTCGTTCGTATTATTGAGGCTGTGAAGAACGCTGATTTAAAAGTAAAAGGGGTTATCGGCAGTGCGGAGACAGACCGCGAAATCATTTTGGACTTAAGTTTCCAAATTTTGCACCTCTAGATTCTAGTTAATAGGCAAGAAATCATCTTCTTTCACGTATCCTTGCTGACTTTCAATCAGGCTATACACCCAAATATCACGGGTAAACCAATAATTAATCCGATTTCCCTTCTTTAAAAGACGCTCTACCGGTGCGGCAGATGACGGAAAGTCGCGCATGTAGGACTTGTCTTTGGTAATAATTCCATAATTTAAAAAACCCGGAAAGTTCGCAAAAAGCCCAATAAAAGCGATATAAAGGATTAAATAGGTGAATTGACTAGTGCGGATCACTTTCTTTTGAAAGACGGAATAGGTCAAAATTCCAGCCCCATACAAGGCTATCAATAAGAGAAAGCCCAGCAAGAATGGGAAGAATTTAAAGTAAAGCCAATAAATCTGATCCCAAAGGCTCATTTTAAAGCCGTTCAGCCCCTGCTTCTCTCCTATTTCCTCCAAACGCTTCGATATTTCCGGCCGCGCATTCGTCGCCTGTATACTCGATAAATAGTATAATTCCTTCAACCAATCGTTTTTTGCTTTTGCGATATAGGCTAGTTTTAATTTAATATTTTCGGAATCGCGCGGTTTGGTCTTTAAATGGGACACGTAAATTTTCTCTGCACGCAAAAGTCTATTCGCCTTAAACAAAGAATCTGCTAATGCGAGTTGATTTCTATCTATTTGGGAATAAGCTCTTTGGCCAAAACCAAAAGAAAAAATCACAAGAAATATAATTTTATTTAGAGAAAGGGCTTGCATTATTTAAAAAAGGGTGCTAGTTTTGCACCGCAATAAGGGGAAAAAGTTACTCTTTTGCAAACGAAGGTCAACCAGTGGTTGAACTTCCTTTCGGTTCCAGAGTGGACCATTTTTATATACCAAGCCTCGGCTTGAATGATTCCGTAGCTCAGTTGGTAGAGCAATACACTTTTAATGTATGGGTCCTGGGTTCGAATCCCAGCGGGATCACTTCTAATTGAAAAGCCTCAGAGAAATCTGAGGCTTTTTTTTGTGCCTTAAGGTATCATCCACTGAAAACTCCCCTCTTCATAATCGAAGAAAGCCCTTCGATGTCCTGCATGGTTCAGCCACAGCCAATCGAAGGATTGAACGTGAATGGACACAATGCCAAAGTTTTCGTAACCCACTTCACTTTCAGCTAATGTAAAGTTCTCTTGTTCGATGTCTTCTGAAAGTCCGCTTGTCGATGAATCGACCAAATTGGAAGGGCTATAGAGCGTTAAATAACATTTTCTGCTGGAAAGAGAGGTGGTTTGCCAGGCTTTGGCCGTCAAATCATCTGTATGATGTAATACCGCTTTCCCTTTTACGCGTAATTGAATGCGTTCTTCGGAATCATAAAAGAGGGCACTTATGGATGGATTAATCAATAATTCATTCCATTTAGGACTTCTGATATCCGTATGGAAACGCAATTCTCTTTCTTCTGGCAAAGTCTTACGTAAAACAACGGTTCGCAAACTCACTTCGCCATTACCTAAAGTGGCCACGCAAGGCGTATGAAAGGGTGTTCTGCTTTTCTTGGCACCCGTGACTAAACGCGACCAGCAGTCTTGTTCTAAATCAGTTAAACTATAATCGATGTAATTGATTCTATTATTTTCCATCCTATTTCTCAAACACTCTCTTCAGCAACTCAGTCGTCCGTGCCATCGGATTCGCACGGATATCCTTCTCTTGTTTTGCTATTTCGCTGTAGATTCCCTCCATCGCCTTCTCTGTAACGTATGCACCTAGATCAGGGTTGATTTTCTTATTACTGAATGGAATGGCATTGTAGGCTGTGATGGCTCTTTCCCAGTATTTGGTGGCGTTTACTTTGTCTAAGGATGTTTTTATGATGGGATTAAAACTGGATTTCAATTCTGAAGCGGTTTTTGAGCGCAAAAAAGATGTAGCTGCTGTTTCGTCGCCTCGTAAAATAGTCAGCCCATCCGTAATGGTTATTTGTTTGATAGCGTTCACAAAGATGGGTGCAGCGGTCGCTGAAGCATCTTCTGCCGCGCGGTTCATACTAAGGATGAAATCGTCCGCGAATTGGTTTAAGCCCACACTTCTGAGAGTGCTTTCGACTTTAGCGGCTTCTGGTGGCATGAGGATTTTAAGGGCAGCATTTTTGAAGAATCCATCCGGTTTAGCCAGGTTTGCGCAGCCTTTTTCGGCACCTACCCGCAAGGCTTCTTTTAGGCCGTTGGCGATATCATCGGAACTTAAGCCTGTTTTTTGTGCACCTGAAGCGATTTCGGTGGCTTTTTTGAGTATCCCTTGGAAGGATTGGGCTTTGGCATTTATAGAACAAAGGAATAAGAGTATTAGTAGTTTTTTCATATTTATTGAGATTATAGATAAGAGAGCATAGAGAGGAGATAATGGTGAATGGTGAATGGTAAATTTTCCCTTTGGACTTCAGACTCATTCCCTCCGGACTATCGACTAGCGACTAAATTTACCTAATAATTACTATCTTTAAACACACTTTTTATAAACTGTCTATGAATTTCCGTTTCCTACCCTTATTACTCCTTCCCCTATTTTCTAACGCCCAGGCAAACACAGACTCCCTCTTCATCAAGAAGATGTCTGACGAGATCATGACGAACGGAAAGGCCTATGACTTATTGTATGAATTGACCAAAAAGATTGGTGGGCGATTAGCCGGTTCTCCGCAGGCACAGAATGCGGTGATTTGGGGGAAGAAAAGTTTAGAGGCGATGGGTCCAGATAAAGTGTTCTTGCAGCCGTGCAAGACGCCTAATTGGAAACGCGGTGGGAATGATTTTGTGGCGATTACGGGGGTGAATGGTGAGGCGAGAATGCAACCATTGGCGGCTTTGGCCTTAGGGAATTCCCTTGGTTCGAATGGATTAATCGAGGCAGAAGTGGTCGCAGTGGCTAGTTTCGAAGAATTAGAGAAGCGCAAGGAAGAGGTGAAAGGCAAGATTGTTTATTTCCACAGTGTTTTTGATCCGACGAAGATTCAGACGTTTAAAGCGTATGGTGAAAGTGGCGCTTTTCGCCGTTCTGGTGCGAGTAAAGCCGCGAAATATGGTGCAGTGGCGGTGTTAATTCATTCACTGAGTACGGCGCCGGATAATGAGCCGCATACCGGTGTGATGGTGTATGATGAAGCATATCCGAAGATTCCAGCGGTGGCTTTAGGTCCGAATGATGCGAAGATGCTATATTCTTTGGCCAAAAAAGGAACCATCAAAGCCCAAGTACAAACCTACGGTTTCTTCCTTCCAGATGCGGATGACAACAACGTAATTGCAGAAATCAGCGGATCTGAATTCCCAGACCAATACATCACGCTAGGTGGTCACTTAGACAGCTGGGACGTGAATGAGGGCGCACACGATGATGGCGCCGGCATCGTCCAAACGATGGAAGTGTTGCGCGTCATGAAAGCGTTAAACTACAAACCAAAGCGTAGCATCCGTTTTGTCCTATTCGCAAATGAAGAAAATGCCGCGCGCGGTGGCAAGGAATATGCGAACCAAGCTAAAATTAACAAGGAGAACCACATTTTTGTCATCGAAAGTGATGAGGGTGGCTTCACTCCTCGTTCCATCGGAATTACGGCCCCTCCTGCTCAATTCGCCAGATTTCAAACCTGGACTCCCCTATTAAAGCCTTATGGTTCTGAGATTACTTTTGGCGGTGGCGGTACGGACATTGCCCCGATGGCCGGCATCAATAAAGAATCCATCTTAGCTGGACTTATCCCAGACAGCCAACGCTATTTCGATTTACACCATGCAAAGACGGACGTGTTCGAAAACGTAAACAAAAGAGAATTACATTTAGGCGCCGTGAACATGGCAGCCATCATCTATTTAATTGATCAATACGGCGTAAAATGAGATTAACTACATTATTTCTGCTTTTTGCTTTTGCATATTTCGCATCATTCGCGCAAAAGACTTCTTATTCGGTTCTTGTGTACACGAAAAATGGCCCTGGCTACGTGCACGATAATATTCCCTCTGCGGTAGCAGCGGTTCAGAAGTTAGGCTCTGAAAATCACTTTCAAGTGGATGTTTCGGCTGATCCAGTGGTGTTTGAAGAAAAGAATTTGGCCAAATACAAAGTCATCATCTTCACCTCCACTAACAACGACGTCTTCGACACGGACGCTCAGCGCGTCGCTTTCCGCCGCTACATCGAAGCCGGTGGCGGATTCGTGGGCGTGCACTCGGTAACGGGCACAGAACGCAAATGGAGCTGGTTCAAATCGATGGTAGGTGAATCGTTCTCCTGGCACGCGAAATTCCAACCCTTCTCGGTCATCAACATCGCTCCTTCCCACCCATCTCTACAAGGTGTCCCTTTGAAATGGACGAAGGAAGACGAATGCTATTTTGGCTTTGAACTCTACCCAGGCATCCAAACATTAATGATGCACGACGTGACTACCTTAGACCCGTCTCAAAAAGAACTCATCACAAAACACAAAGGCGTCTATGGGGACTATTTCCCAGCGGTCTGGACCCAACACTTCCAAGGCGGCCACATCTGGGTCACCACCCTAGGCCACGCGAAAGAAAACTACCAAGAACCGACCTACTTGAATCATTTGTTGCAAGGGATTAATTACATCGCTGGGCAGGTTCGCAAAATCGATTACTCGAAGGCTTTCTCGACGGGTAAGGATGATGGGTTGAGGTTTTAAACCTATTTCTTTTTAGGTGCCGGATTTGAAATAGCTGAATCTAATCGAGCGGTCTTCTTGATGTCATTCTGCAAACTGTCGATCGATTTAATAATGAACTTCACCTGTGCGTGAGGTAAATTACTCTCGTCTACCATTTTCTTAACGTTCTCTAAATTACGCCAATGGTAGTTCAATTGAGGCTCAGTAAATCGCACGGCGATGTATTTTTCTGCGGCGAAAGACATTAAAGCCAGAGTTGCGAGGATGGCGAGTTTTTTTTTCATATTGTTAATTTTAATATTGATAATCTATAAAAATATTATACCGAGGCAATCCAAAATTGCCGAAATTTACATCGTTAAAAAATAATAGATTCCCTGAAAGACCAAATAAATTTTTTGATATCCTTTCGTTATTAATTGTAACTGAAATATGATTATTAGATATAGGAATATGTGATAAAGGTAATATAATAGATTCCGATCCTACTGAATAAACATTAGGATTTGTACCGATTAAATCATCTCCTTTTTGTGACCCTCCAGCGATCCCAAACTCTTCTGTAAAAAAATTAAAGTTCCCTGATAAGACAGAATTTCCTCCAATTTTTATATCTCCCCCTGCAGGTAAATTCAAAACACCATCTGTTCCAAATGTCCATATTTGAGTAGATGAACTAGTGGTCCCTGTTAATATAGAAAACCCATTTTCTGTCGCCCTCGTATCAAATCCAAAGTTAACTGTTCCTGAGATAGAGCCTGAAGTGATGGTGCCATCCGGGAAAACTAGTGCTCCATCTTTGGTAAAATCCCATTCGTTAAAAGTTATGGAATTATTTGATGTACTATTTGTCTCAATCAAAAATGAAGTATTGTCAGAGGCAATAAAACCAGTTGTACCCTCACCTTCTGGAGCTCCAAATTTCGAACCATCTGGAAATTCTAATTTGCCGTCTACTCCAAATGTCCAATAAAATGCACTCATATTGGGACTATCTGAAATTCCCACTTGAAATCTTTTATTTTCTGTCGTAATTCCAAATCGATAAGTGTCATTTTCAATGTAATCTCCACCAGGAAATATCATATTCCCATCTAAACTAAATGTCCATGTTTTAGGATTTGCAGGATCATCACCATTTATGATTTTAAATCCATCATTATTCCCACCTGTTAATTCAAAATAAGTTGAACCTGAATAATTCCCAGCTAATGTTGTTCCATCAGGAAAAGTTAACATACCTTCAGAATCATATGTCCAACTGTTGAAAATTTCACTTTCTAAATTAGTTTCTGTGGTTATCAATACTTTTCCTCTATTTTCATCTCCAGAAATTCGTACACTTGCAACTTTATTTACATTCTCAGTTAATTCACCGCTACTTAAGAAAATACCGCTATTACTTAAAATCGTAAAAGTTGAAATATCTTCCTCAAGTTCAAATTTACCCATTACACTTCCATCTGGAAAAGATAACACTCCTTGAGAATCAAATTGCCAAAAGTTTTCCTGCTCATCTGAATCTAAGTCTCGAGTCCTCATAATTATAGTACCTTGGTTGCCCTGTTGGATAATACCAATTCCAGCATTTATAGTTATTTCATCTTCAAAAGTCTGGCTACTTTGTAAAATAATACTTGTAGGGCTATTTATTTCAAAAGCTGAAAAATCTTCATTTAGAGTATATTTGCCCAATGTAGTCCTATCAGGAAAGACAAGTTTTCCATCATCTTTGAATGTCCAATAATGATCTTCCTCTTCTGAAGTCGTTTTTAATTCGATGTATCCGCCATTTTTTGATCTAATACTAAATATATCTTTTAATTCGGCCTCTTGATCGCTTATATAGGGGAAAATTCTGGAACCGTCGGAAAATCGTAATTTCCCGTCAGCGGTGTATTTCAGTTCGTGTTCTCTAGGATCAGATTCCCCGTATTCAAAATTTTCAAAGTCAACGGTACTTGTTTTAATTGAAAAATCTGTATCGGGCTTTAATTGAAAAACGGTTTCCGATGCATTACCACTTCTAACTTCAGTTCCATTTGGGAGAATTAATTTATTAGACCAAATATCAAACTCCCATCCATTTGTATCTTCAGATGTCGTTTTCCCAATACTTACGAAAAGGTCGTTATAGATATTTAATCCATTATATTGACTTAATGGAATTGGCAATCCTTCCATATACGAATTATTGGAACCTGTAAGGTTTATGCGATTCGCTGTTAGTCCACCCTCTATGGCTTGATCTCTATGAAAAAGATTGGATTGATCTACCCTGGCATAAGCTGCTTCTGCAGTGCTTACATCTAGTTTATTATCTAAGGCTGTTTGAGTCGCCGTACTAACGGGTTTATCTACATCCGCTGTATTATCCACGTTACCCAATCCCACTTTTGACTTGTCAATTCCTGTAGCCAATTTAGCATTTGTAACTGCTAAATCTGCTAGATGTCTGGTTAATATTCCTCCATCTTGTACTCCTCCAGAATTTACGAGGCCGTCCACATAGGTCTTCACTGCTTTTTGAGTCGGGAATAAAATATCACTTGTTTCATTAGCTCCTAAATCTGTTGCTATGGATTTGTTTGCTACATTTTCTTTTGTTGCAACAGTAGTAGAAAATGTCTCCGTTGAAACTTTCGTGTCTAATGCTTCCTGAGTCGCTGTACTAATTGGTTTTGCTAGGTCAGTAGTATTCGCTACCTCTGAAAGACCTACCATTAATTTTGTAATACCAGAAACGGTTCCAGTAAATGTGGGTGATTCTAAGGGAGCTTTTAATGCTAGATCTGTCGCATTTGCCTTAAGTTCTAGGTCAGTTACATTTGCTTTTGTAGCAACCGTGGTTGAAAAGGTAGCCGTAGACACTTTGGTATCTAGCGCTTCTTGAGTCGCCGTACTAATTGGTTTTGCTAAGTCAGCAGTATTTGCTACTTCTGAAAGCCCTACCATCGATTTAGTGATACCAGATATAGTTCCGGTAAATGTTGGGGACTCTAAAGGTGCTTTTAGAGCGACATCTGTCACATTTGCTTTCGTAGCCAAAGTCGTAGAAAATGTTGCTGATGAAACCTTCGTTTCTAATGCCACCTGCGTCGCCGTACTAATCGGCTTCGCTAAATCGCTCGTATTATTAATTTGATCCACTCCTATAGCCGTTTTCAAAGCTGAGATAGAAGCTACACCTGTTCCTCCTTTGGAAGCAGATAACACGCCATCTACGTTATCTGCGTTAACTCCATTTGCGTAATAGGCAAATGGTACGGATTGTAAACGGGTGGTTCCCATGGCTACAAAGCTAGTTCCTCCAGCGGGATCCATTTCGACTTTTAAGAATTTAGGGTTGATTTTCCAATTGATGTCCGTGAAGTTTCCCGTTTTTGAGATTTGGGTTCCATCGCCGATTACGACGGAAAATATGCCTTGGGCGTTAGTGGTGACCTCTTTAGATTCCACGTATTCCACCGTTCCTGTTTCAGAGCCTTGGATGACAGAGAAGCGGAGGCTGATTTTCTGAGTGGCTAAAACTACACCTGAGGAGTTTCTGCCAACGCCTTGGAAGTTGATGCCATTGTTTTGGGAAAAGGCTAGGACAGAAACGAATAATAAAAGGAACGTAAGGAATTTTTTCATTAGTTTATTCTACTGAATTTGAATGATATAGCTTGTTTAAGATCGTCTGAGGACGTATAGATCAATCGAATGAAATAAGTGCCTCCTTGTAAATGGGTGATGTTTATTTCCTTTTCGAGGTAATTAATATAATAAGTGGCTGGGTAGGTATCAAGAATGCGACCTTGCTGGTCTATTAAGTGAAATTCGACAAATCCAGGTTTAGACAAAGCACCCTTAAGTCGAACATATTCGGTTGCCGGATTAGGGGAAAGAACGAACTCCTCTCCTGCTTCGAAAACCCGATTTACGATACCTGTCACTAAGGGTGTAAAGGATTGAATAAATCCAGAACTTAAACTGAGTTGATTCGTTGTATGGAAATAGGCAATGGAAGTCGATTCGCCTATGCTGTAGTCAAGGGATTTACTGGCCGCTCCACCCACATTGATCGTCATAGGACTGATGCTTTGAGCAGAGGCACTAAAACAACCAAGTACTAAATAAAAGAAAAGGAGTCGAAACATGTATCGTAGAACTGAAATTAAATCTACGATTTAGCCAGAGAGAAATTTGTTCCATTTTAAAAACAGGAGTCCCAAGTTCGGAAGATGAAACAAAAAACAGTTTAATTAGGCGTTTTTAGCGTTTCTAGGTACTCAGATGGTGTACATCCGTAAAAGCGGTTGAATGCGCGGTAGAAAGAAGTTTTAGAAGAAAAACCGGAGTCGAAAGCGATAGCTTCGATGGTTAAATTGTCTAAGGTATTCGCATCAATTTGCGACAGGAAATGAGTTAAGCGCATTTCGTTTAAATAATCATTGAAGCGCTTTTGGTAATAATTGTTGATAATATAAGACAGGTCTCGATTCGGGATTTGGGTTTCCACAGCTACTTGACTAATGGCTAAATTAGGTTGTAAATAAGTCTTTTGGGTTTGGAAATACTTCTCCAAAACTTTAATCTCTTTAGAGTAATTTTCAAGAATAAACGGAACTTTTACTGTTTCATTTTCAACCAGACTAGAAGGTGTTTCCTTGTAGCGAATGAAAGGTAAACCGGTCAATACTTGGGGATTAATCAATAAATAGGTGAATACGGCAAAATGAGATATGACTAAAATTATGTTCGGGATAAGCGTTAATTCAGAACTAGTAAACAAATTTTCCTGCGTAAAATACAGGACAAGAACAATGAAAAAAGCCACAAGGAAGCCAGAAGAAGCTAGAGTAAAAGTACTTAACCAACGTGTAACCCGTTTAAGTTGGTCCGATATAGTTTGATTAGGGTTATTTCTATTGAAAGTTAAAATGAGGCGCCATTGAAAAATGATGTATAGAGTGGCTTGAATAGGTCTGAATAGATAGAATACACTTTCAGGTAAAAATCCTAATTGTTTTTCGATGCCAAAATTTTTGTCCTGAATGGTCTTCATCACAATCTCTACTTTGTAATCGAGTGGACTTAGGAAAAAGGGCAAATAATTAATCAGAAAAAACAGGAAGGGTAATAAGTGTAGAAAATCATAAGCTTGCCACTTTTTCTCATTGTATAAGACACTCCTAACGTACAGATAACCTAGTGGTGGTACTAAAAAGGTCAATGGAGCGGCTGTTCTATACAAATAAGGAAATTGCTGTATCGTGCCCGAGAAAACGAACATGAAAAGTGATATTGCCCAGATTTGGCATAAGATGGAAACAGATAACAAATAATCTGAATATGATCGAAGGGCATTTTTTTTGAATAGCAAAATATACACGGTGAGTAATCCACAGAGTATACCAGCATCCATAAAATCCAGTAAATCAATCATGTATCAAATGTAGTAATTTCTTTTTCCTTTTTTCGCGAAAAATGCCCATTTTTGCACCATGATTAGAGTATTTCTACTGGCATTAGCCTCCGTGTTCGTCTTAAATTCTTGTGAAAAATCGTCTACTGAAATCGAAGCAGAAGTGCGCGATTTGTGGTTGCAAAATCTTCAAAAAGAGCACGTTACAGATGTGAATGTCTTGGATGTTTCTTTAGTTCAAAAGAGTGATTCTTTATATACTGGTGTATTGAAAACGAAGGAGCCGGAAGGTACTTTTTTGTATAATGTAGAAGTAACCCTCGCCGGAGATAAATTTTCCTATGAAGTTATCGGTGATGGTATTCCGACCGATGGCCGAAATACCCACGAACCCGATGATCAGCCTGTAGAGGCTGATTCCTTACATCAATAGTATTTTTCCCGTTCTTCCATGCGTCTGATAAGCAATTATTGCTTCCTTGAATTGTTCCAAAGGATAAGTTGCCTGTATATCCAATTTGATTTCTTGGCTCAGCAACAAAGAGAAAACGGCTTTTATCGCTTTTTGAATGCCTGCTGATCCTAATTCTTCCCACCACGAGCTCAACCACCAGCCTTCCACACTTAGTTTTTTGAAGATTAAGACACCTGAATTAAGGGGAATGGGTTCTTGACTTAATAGGCCAAAAACAAGCATCTTTCCGCCAGTTTTAAGGCAATTCAAGGCTTTGGCCCCTTGATCACCTCCTACCGCATCAAATACATAATCCACTCCTTCGGGGAAAATGTCTCTTACCTTTTTAGTTAAACTATCTGTAGCGACATCAATAACCGCCGTAGCGCCTAAATCCAATAAAGTTTGCTTCTGATCTGCTTGCCTTACCGTAGCGATGACGTGAATACCACGCATAGCCGCTAATTGAATCACGACTTTACCCCAGGCAGATGCCCCGGCCGTAATCAATAAAGAACCCCCTTTTTGCAAACAAGATGTCTCTAACATCCCATAAGCCGTCACCGGATTCACGAATGCCTGGCAAGCCACCTCATCTGTCATACCGTCAGGAATGGGAATCAATCCCGCATCCGGCACACAGGTATATTCTTTCCACGTTCCTACAGAGGTAAACATCACACGGGTTCCTTTGGGGAAAGTAGCCGATTCTTCCACCACACCAGAGGCTTCAAACCCCGCACTACTAGGTAGTTGAGGCGTAATGCCATATAAACCTTGCACAAACATCATATCCGAAGGATTGATATTACGAGCAGTGATGCGGATGAGCGCTTCCTTTGCCGCCGGTGTAGGCTTTTCGATTTCTTCTAAATGAAGGACATTTTCGGGTAATCCGGTTTCGTGAAATACGACTTGTTTCATAGTGTGTTTTTTCCAGGGTTGGTTGCGTAAATTACCATATTATTTCTTTAAATTGTTTAAAAATAGACTAGAATATGCAGGCATTTTCATTGAAGAATCAAGTAGCCCTCATTACGGGCGCTAGCAAGGGAATCGGATTCAGTATTGCAGAGTTTTTTGCGGAGGCTGGAGCCAAGGTGGTCATCAGTAGTCGGGACCAACCTACCTTAGATCAGTTAGCCCAGGAATTGCGGGACAAAGGATATGAGGCGACAGGCATTGCGTGTCATGTGGGTAAGATGGATCAATTGGCTTCATTAGTTTCGGAGACGATTGCCAAATACGGTCAAATAGATATTCTTGTGAATAATGCGGCGACTAATCCGACTTTTGGCCCTATTCACGAAACCACGCTGGATGCTTTCGATAAGATTATGAACGTGAACCTGAAGGCTCCATTCGAGTTAATGCGTTTATGTCTGCCTCATTTGCAAAAATCTGCTAATGCGTCGGTGATTAACATTAGCTCTGTGGGCGGTATTTCCCCTGAACCTGGTCTAGGGATCTATAGTGTGAGTAAGGCGGCGCTTATTTCGATGACGAAGGCTTTTGCCAAAGAATGGGGCGACTTCAACATCCGCGTGAACGCCATTTGTCCGGGATTGATCAAGACGAAGTTTTCGGAGGCGCTTTGGTCCAATGATAAAATCCTTCAACATACGCTTCGCCAATTACCCATTAAACGTATAGGAACGCCAGAGGAAATCGGAGCGACCGCCTTATACCTTGCCTCACCAGGAGCGTCTTACACCACCGGAGCAGTGATTACTGCAGATGGCGGCTTAACCATTTAACTATGTTTATTTCAGATAAAGCGTTAGAACTAGTACCTCGTTACCGGGCATTCCTCGAGAAATACATTATTCCTCTAGAACAAGGGGCCATTTATGGTTCGTTTCGGGCTCATTTACCTGCCCTGCAAGCACTTCGCATTAAAGCGAAAGAAGAGGGCTTGTTCGCCCCTCACCTGCCCGTTTCGCATGGAGGACTTGGTTTGTCCTTAGTGGACTTCGCTTCAATCTCTGAGGTGTTAGGGACGAGTCCTTTGGGACATTACGTATTTAACTGTAATGCGCCTGATATAGGTAATATGGAGTTGATGCATCAATTCGCGTCTCCCTATTTACAAGAGACCTTTTTACAGCCATTAGAGCGCGGGGAGATTCGTTCATGTTTCGCAATGACAGAGCCGGAGCATGCGGGAAGTAATCCGGTGCATATGTCTACGACCGCTGTACGTGACGGAGATGAATATGTCATCAATGGACATAAATGGTTTACCTCCTCTGCGGACGGAGCGTCTTTCACGATTGTGATGGCGGTGACCAATCCTTCGGCGGAAAATAAGTATGAAAGGGCGAGTATGATTGTGGTTCCTTTGGATAATCCCGGATACCGGATGATCCGGAATATTCCCATTATGGGAGATGAAGGAGAAGACTACCTTTCACATAGTGAGGTGGAGTTTGTGAATTGCCGGGTGCCAGTGTCTCATTTGATTGGGACAGAAGGGTCTGGATTTACCTTAGCGCAGGTTCGTTTAGGACCAGGGCGGATTCACCATTGTATGCGCTGGATCGGGATTTGTGAGCGGGCTTTGGGGATGATGTGCGACCGCGCTATCGAGCGGGAATTAAATCCAGGACATTCGCTTGCCATGCAGCAGACGATTCAAAACTGGATTGCGGAGAGCGCAGCTGAAATAAAAGCTTCCCGCTTATTAGTGTTGAATACGGCACATATTATCGAGAGTAAGGGTGCTAAGGCAGCCAAGGAGGATATTTCTACGATCAAGTTCTATGTATCAGATGTGTTGATGAAGGTGATCGATCGGGCCATTCAGGTGCATGGAGCATTAGGGATTACGGATGATACTTTATTATCGTTCTGGTACCGTCACGAACGGGGCGCTAGGATTTATGATGGGCCCGATGAGGTGCATAAATCGGTTTTAGCGAAGAGCATTTTAAAATCACGGAAGGGCTAATGGAAGGCTTTGAAAAATTACCCGCTTATTTAGGCGTTCCTTCGGTGGAGGTTACAGCTTTTCCTGGCGGATTCTCGAATCTGACTTATCAGGTATGCGCTGGTGAGGAGACGTATGTGTTGCGCAGACCTCCGCACGGATTGAAGATTGCCAAAGCCCATGATATGATTCGGGAGTTTCGGGTATTACAAGCCTTGGAAAAGGCGGGTTATACGAAGATGCCGCATCCCATTTCAGCCTGCGAAGATGAGTCTATCCTAGGGGCTCCTTTTTTCCTCATGGAGAAGGTGGACGGAATGATCATTAGAAATCGTCCACCGGCGGAGGCTACTGGAGCATTTTTTCGGCAACTCTCGACGTCTGCACTCGATGTCTTAATTAATTTACATTCACTGGAATTAAGTGATTCTGGCTTAGGTGCTTTAGGAAAACCGGAGGGTTATGCGTTCCGTCAGGCGCAAGGTTGGGCGGAACGTTTTCAGAAGGCGAAGACTTCGGAGGTAACTTCCATCGAGGAGGCATTCCAATGGCTTCTTTCTGCGATTCCTTCCAGCTCTGACGTCGCCTTCATTCACAATGATTTCAAATACGATAACTTGGTCATTACGACTACAGGAGAAGTTCAGGCCGTGTTGGATTGGGAGATGGCTACCGTGGGAGATCCGCTGATGGATTTGGGAACGACTTTGGCCTATTGGGCGGAGGCCGAAGATGAGGATATTCTAAAGATGTTTAATCTCTCGTATGTACAGGGAAATTTTAGCCGCCGCGAGGTGATTGACTATTATGCCTCCAAAACGGGGCGGAATGTGAGTGAGATGGTTTTCTACTATGTGTTTGGGCTATGTAAAGTGGCCACTATCGCTCAGCAGATCTACCAGCGTTTTAGTTTAGGGTATTCAAAAGACCCGCGTTTTAGTGTTCTACATCAAGTCGTGGAGGCCGCTGGCCGAAAAGCGATCGCATCTATTCAAACAGGTAACATATGAAAATCAACAACGTGTGCATCTTAGGTGCCGGAACTTTAGGAACGAGAATTGCTTTACAGGCTGCTTTGTCAGGCTTTCAGGTAGCTGTTTATGATATTAATGCGGAGGCTTTTGTGGCTTCGAAGATAGTGATGGCTAAGATCCTAAGGTCGCTTTCGCTGACGGATGAAATTATTGCGAAGGTAAAATTCACGACGGATCCGGCGGAGGCCGTAGCTGAAGCGGATATTATATCGGAATCCGTGACGGAGGAATTGCCATTGAAACGTCAAGTGTGGGCACAATTTTCCGCTTTAGCGCCGGCTAAGACAATTTTTACGACGAATACCTCCTATTTATTGCCGTCTATGTTAGTGGACTCGGTGGATCGCCCTTCCCTATTTTGTGCGTTTCATTTCCACGATGTGTTTTACTCGAAAGTGGTGGATATCATGCCGCATCCTGGTACGTCTGAAGAAGTGGTGAGTCTATTAGAAGATTTTGGCAGAGCGCTGAAACAAGTCCCCGTGATCGTGAGAAAAGAGAATCCGGGCTATGTATTTAATTATATGCTGATGGCCGTGATAGGCGCAGCAGGAAAGCTAAGAACGAAAGAAATTGCGAGCATCGAAGATATCGATAAGTCCTGGATGGTGAATTTCCATATGCCCATGGGACCTTTTGGAATACTGGACTCGATTGGATTAGATACCGCTTGGCATGTCACCCATAACCTGGAGGATGCAGGTTCGCAGGCTTTTGCAGCCCTATTAAAGACCTATATCGACGCAGGAAAGCTAGGAGAAAAAACAGGGGAAGGATTTTATAAATACCCTGCCCCTGCCTATAAAGATCCTGATTTTCTAGTTTAATCAGGTTGATATATCCGTTCTGCATTTTTTAATACTTCGGCTTTGTCCAAAGTCATTACCTTCGTCTTCTGCGCTTGGTATAGTTCGCGTTGATCCGCGAAGTGTTTCGACTCAGGATGTGAACTAGCGCCAAAGGTATTCACCGTCTCAATGAGTGGTAAACCACCCCCTTTGGGAAACTTCACAAATCCTATGTAGGCATCACCGCTATTCATTTTGCGTTGTGATTCGCCCATAGGCTCGGACATGACCGCCGCTAACACATCTGGCATTCCGGCTTGCGGCCAATCTTGTTCTCCTCTTTTCAAGCGTTGAAACTCCCCTAGCGTCACGTCCAAGCGGCCATAGTGTTTCATCAAGAAATCGTGCACGTATTGCGTTAGCTCCACTGCTTCCGATTCTGTTAAGGGATCTTTAGAAGCCGTATGTCTGATTTTAGATGCCCCATAATAGGCAATGTTATAATACAAGGCGCCCACACTCTCAATATTGGTTACGTGGTTCCATTCTTTCAAGCCTTTTATGATGGTCGCTAAGGCCGGGTATTTAGCTGCATCTAGCGTGAAAAGTACCGAAGCATCGTATCCATAGGGATATAAAATCTTCGCTGGTAATTGGCGATCGAACTTGATGCGCTTCAAATCCTCCCAGCCTATTTTGTCGTAGGTATCAATTAAGTCCTTAGCCCGCTGTGAACGGTTATTGTGATAGGTCTCGTAACCGTCGTATTTATCATAGTTCGCCGGATTCAGATTCTCATTTACCGCCGTCGCCATAAAGGGCGAGTGATTCGTATTAAACAAATATCCAGCCGCTGGATTTAGGTGCTGCGGTAATTCATTCAGTGGTTTGAATTTTTCCCAAAGTGTCTCCCGCGTGTTTCCTGGTAGTGTGGAGGCCCAGTTGTATTTGGCATTACGATACGGCATCTTTCCATTCGAGATATAAAAGATATTGTCTTCCTTATCTGCGTACATAATGTTGAACATAGGCAGGTGATTCTGGTTCAAGGCCGCCTTGAATTCCGTGAAGTTCGTAGAGCGGTTCATGGCGTACCATTGCTGAAGAGCCCCCGCATCCATTAGGGACGGAAGACGTAAAGAGAAATAAGCCCCTTTCGGCGATTTTACTGTAGGGCCATAGATGGATTCGTAGGCCATCTTTGAAACGGGGAAAGGAATCCCTTTGATGCTCAGTTTTATTTTTCTCTTTACTAAAGGCAACCATTCGCCATCTACCTCGTATTGATCCGGATGTGCTTTGTCCGTCTTTAATTGATAGACGTCGATTTTATCTTGGAAGTTCACCGTATGCGCCCAAGCGAGATTAGGTGTTACTCCGTGGAAGATCAATGGGCCACCCGGGAATAAACCTCCCAAGATATTCCAACCCTCTTCTGACTGCACGTGTGCCTCGTAGAAAGCAGTAGCGCCCTCGATGGGCTGATGCGCATTAATGACTAACATTGGCTCTCCAGTAGCCGATTTCGAGCCCTTAATGGCAAAGGCATTACTTCCCTCTCCTGTGAAGCCGGGAAGTGAGGGAATGGAGCCATCTAATATCTTAGGTAAAGTTTTGTCAACCCCACAGAAAATCGCCACAGAAAACATCGTCGTCGCGATATAATCTTCGATAGCTATGGGAAACACGTGCTTGTTCACGACTTCCGATGGATGCGCTTTCCCGTAGGCCTCTAGACCCATCAAATACCCTTGCACGAGTTGCAGGAATTTAGGATCCATCGACTTAATCTGCTGATCGACCACCTTGCGGGTATTCAATAAGCCGAAGACAAAATCCACCGGAGCGCCTTTCTTTCCTAAGGCAGTGCCTAATTTGCCCTTACCCGTGAGGATAAGTGTCTGTATCGTCTTAAAGTCATCCTCTGAATGCGCCCAGGCTAAACCGTAAGCTACCTCCGGATCCGTAGGGGCAAAAATGTGAGGTACACCGTAGGTATCACGCGCGATAGTGATTTTATCCTTGCGGATAATTGGTTGTTGGGCATTTGCCCAAAAAGTAATCAGACAAAGAGCTAGTAGTTTTAATTTCATTATTGAGGTTTTGCGAGTAAGTTAGCTAGTAATCGGTAGGCACCTGGAACGCCTGCCGGTAATTCACGGAAGAAGACCAATCCGGTATAAATGAATTGACCTTTTCCGTATTTTGTCACAGCGATGTTTCCCTTGTTTTGGGATTCACCAGGATCTGAAAATCCTAATGGAAACTCAAAATGAGGGTCAGTTGTTTCAGCGGTATAAATACTGCGTTCTTGAATCCAATCCCTAAAGTCGTTTTCGCTGATTTTATTAGGACTATTCAATAGCGGATGAGTAGGCAGCAGGAATTCCGGCTTAGCCTCTTCTTTCGTAATCCGGTTACGCGACACTAATAAGGGATAAGGCGACATGCTCGACTTCATGGGGCCTAAGAAACTGGCGGTATTGTATTGTACCACGTAATTGCCGCCATTTTCGATGTATTTCATGATTTCTGAATAAGCGTTTTCCCAATAGTCATTCGTGTTGTAAGCACGCACGCCTGTTAAAACCACATCGTATTTCTGCAGATTCGCTGCCGTTAAGTCTTTCTCCGCTAAGAAGTCCACCTCGTAGCCCATTTGCTTTAATGCCTCAGGTACTTTATCGCCGGCGCCTTTGATATAGCCTAAGCGATTTCCTTTTTTCGCGAAATCAATGTGCAGTAAGCTTAAGTTCACGGGGGTGAAATAGCGTTGCGTAGGGATGTGTGGGTATTCGATGGTTTGCAAGGTCAAGGAATCTACCCAGTTGTCAGTTCCGGATGAAATGTGCAGTTGGATGTTGCTCGATAGTTTACCTAGCGGTACCGATGCCTCAGTAAAGGAAATAGGCCATTCGCGCTTCTCTCCTGCTTTCATTCCGTCTTTTACTGGGATGTTTGCCAAAACCGATGCTCCCGACTTTACCTCGATTTTACCTGGCTTTAAGGCCGCAAGCGCTGTGATGGAGAGGTTAGTGGTTTTCGTTGCCTTGCTTCCTTTAGGTAATAATACCACGTTCGAACTCAAGCTAAAGACCGTTTTAGGGGTCACGGCAATCGGTTGAAGAATTTCCCCTTTCACTGGATCGATGATCAATTCTTGTACGGGTTTCTCTAGCGAAAATTCTTCTCCTCCAATCATAAAGGTGGCTTTTGCCGTATAGGCAGGATCCACTTTTGCTTGACCAATTTTTTGCTGGTCACTGACATTAAAGTGTCCCGTGGCTTTCGCTTCTTGTATCCAATAAGGTTGTGTGATAGGCGCGGAGGCCGTAATACTGCGATTGAATGGATATTTTTTATAGGGTTCTAAAGTGCCCTTAATGGTCGAATCTATACCTGCGAAGGAAATCTTCACATTTTCTACCCGAATAGGTGCGCGAACAATAAACTCCGTCTTAATCGGAAGTTTTTCTCCTACCGCTACGATGCCTTGTGAAGTTGTAGCTCCGAGGTAAATCCCGGCAGCATTGACTATCCAAGCATTGATTTCGTTGATTTTCTTCTGTGTCCAAGGGCTGCTAGGTAGCGCTTGGATGGATTTTTTTAAGCTGATTAGAGCCGAAATGCTCTCGTAAGGTTTCGCTGGATTGTAGGCTTTTATGATGGGTTCGATAAGTGCGTCGATGGTTGGATTCACCCGATTCCAAGAAGCATCAATGCCATCCCACAAGTATTCTTTAGGAGCATCACCGCCTAAAGTGGCGAAGTATTCGGTACTTCTTCCGCGATCTACCGCAAAGCCAAAACCTTGGGATTTGTGTTGGCTACGACTGAAAGCGGCTAGTTCGCCGGTGCTTTGGCCTAAAAAAGGCAAATAATCGCCTATGTTGACTTTAAATTGAGAATCTGAGATGGTTGAATTACCGGTAGAACCCGGGAAACGGAACGTATTCCACAGTAAGCGTTTCGCCTGCCAAACGTCCACTCCCTTTTTCAATTGTTCCGGGAACATCTTGGGATCTGCCGCTGCCTTATAAGCTTCAATGGCCAGTGCCGCGGAGGCAGAGTGATGTCCGTGTCCAGCCCGCGCATCCGGAGGAAAACGCGTGAAAATGATATCAGGACGTGTTTTGCGAATGACCCAAACTAAGTCTGAGAGAATCAGTTGCTTGTCCCAAAATGCCAAAGCCTCATCCGTCGACTTCGAAAAACCAAAGTCAAAAGCGCGCGAAAAATATTGATTTGCGCCATCGATTCTCCTAGCCGCTAACAACTCTTGTGTTCTAATTAATCCTAAGGGCACACCTTGCTCGTCGCCGATAAGGTTTTGGCCTCCATCTCCCCTAGTACACGCAAAATAATTCGTCTCCCAATGTTGCTGCTGGGCGAACCACGTCAACATGTGCGTGCTTTCATCATCTGGGTGAGCTGCCACGTGTAACACGGAGCCGAGTACGCGTAATTTCTGCAAATCTTCGCCTAATTGGGCTGATGTGCGTTGTTGAGCTAAAACTGGAAAGGCCAATAAGGCGAAAAGGATGAGTTTTTTCATTAGCTTAACATGTTTCGGTTCCACGGTCCACGGTAATTTCTTTCTAGAAGAGCGGTTGCTTCCGGGTCATTTAACACCGTTTTTGTTCCTGGGTCGTAGGAAAGTGGTCGCCCTAATTTCATCGAAAGATTCGCCAGAATGCAAGATGCGGTGGAAATGTGGCCCTCAGAGATGTCTGCAATAGGTTTTGAACTTTTATCTATCGCAGCTAAGAAATCCAGCATGTGTCCACGTGTGGCCGGTGCCGCATTTAGTTCGATGCGATCCTCTTTCAAATCTTCCGGATATTTCTCTTTCTCATATACCACGTCCATATGCAATTTCTCGCCTTTGGGATCCGTAGGTGTGAAATCGTACTTCATTGTGCTCATTCGCAGGGTTCCTTTTTCTCCATAAATGGTTAAACCCCACGGATATTCTGGATCTGGAGGAGTGCCCCAGCTTCTATGTTGCCAAACACAATTCAAACCATTGTATTCAAAAACAGCTGTTTGCGTGTCAGGGATGTTGGATTTGCCCTCTTTTTGGACATAGATCCCTCCCTCTGAACTTACGCGGTTAGGCCAGCCTAAATCTAGCATCCAGCGCGCCGTATCGAACATGTGGATGCACATATCGCCCATAATTCCATTTCCATATTCCTCAAACGTTCTCCACCAGCGGGTGTGCGGTAAACCGTCATAAGGACGCAATGGCGCAGGTCCGGTCCACATTTCGTAGTCAAAATAGTCTGGAACGGCTTGGACTGGCGGATTACCATTATTGCGCATGTGGTAATAGCAATACATTTCTACGTGTGCCACTTTACCTAAAAGACCTTTATCGATGATTTCTTTTTTGGCCTGGATTAAATGAGGCGTGCTTTTACGCTGTGTCCCCACCTGAACCGTTTTACTATATTTTCTAGCTGCAGCCACCATCGCCTCGCCTTCTAGCACATCGACCGAAATAGGTTTTTGGACATAGACATGGGCTCCAGCTTTCACTGCATCAATCATCTGTAAGGCGTGCCAGTGATCCGGGCTTCCTACAATGGCGATGTCTAATTCATTTTCCTTTAATAGTTGGCGGTAATCGCCGTATAATTTCGGCGTTTTGCGTGATTTCTGACGCGCAGCCACGAGCTTACCCGCTTCCGTTAACATATTTCGATCTGGATCGCACAGAGCCACCACTTCTACAGGTACAACCTGCATCAGACGGAATAAATCGCTCTTTCCATACCAGCCGGCGCCAATTAAGGCCACTCGGTAAGGACGTGTTGGATTCACTAAATCTAATCCATAAGCGCCAAAAGTAGACAAAGCCAAGGCGGCCGATGCCCCTTTCATAAAATGTCTGCGGTTAATGTTGAATGTTTTCATAGGATGATCGTTATGACTGATTCAGCCGGTATTTCTAGGTTTAGTTTTTCTACGCTCAGGTTCTTTTTGCGGCCCTCGTTTTGGACTAATAATACTGTTTTTCCATCTGGACGCTTGAAAGCTGCAGCCTGAATTCCTTCCGGCACTTCGATTCCTAAACGTACAGAGCCAGCCGGTACAAATCGCGCTGCTTGCATAACAATATAATAAGATTGATTGCGGATGATATCCTGACCTGATATGGTTAGCGCACCTAAACATTCCGTGCAACCACCAGGTGTATGAGGCCCATAGCTAGGATCATTCGCTAAATTCCATTCAATGGCCGTTTTTGCATGGTTATTCATCGCGCCTAAAATGACATTCTTCACATGCCACATAAAGTCGCCCGTAAAATCACCTTTATACCCCGTCCACTGTTCCGTAAAATAGAGGTCTTTATCCGGATGCGCCGCTTTCACTTTGCTTAGGGCTGAAATATCCCCATTGTACAAGTGAAAGGCTGACCCACTCACATATTGCTTTGCTTCTGCATCGTTTAATAGATCGATGGCGTATTCTGGATGATCGCAATTGTGATCATAGACGATTATTTTAGTTGAAATATTTCGCTTTTTGAAAACGGGTCCTAAAGCCATTTTGATAAAATTCGCCTGCATCTGTGAGCTCATGTACATACTTGGATTATTACCAGGATGAAGGGGCTCGTTTTGGGGTGTTAATGCCCAAATGGGTATTCCCTCTTTTTCCATCGCTTGAATGTAGTTTGCGAGGTAATTCGCATAGGTTGTATAGTGTTTTTCCAAAAGCGATCCACCTTTGCTCTCCCCATTATCCTTCATCCAGGTGGGTGGAGACCAAGGCGTGGCCATCAATTTTATCGCTGGGTTAATCGCTAAAATTTGCTGTAAAACAGGAATTAGATCAGCTTTTGAGGGCTCTAAGCTGAATTTTTTGGGCTTGTCCTCATAGGAAAATACAGTGGCGTCTAGATCTGTAGCCCCTATGCCAATTCTCAAAACGGAGATTCCGTTTTTGCCAAATAGCTCCTGCAGTAAAGCAGCTCTTTTCGTGGGCTCTAATTGCTGAAATAATTGGGCGCTACCGCCGGTTAACGTGAATCCGAATCCATCGATGCTTTGAAAGGTCTGTTCTGGATGAAGGACTATCTTTGCCCCACTGAAATCACTCGAAAGTTGATCGGTCTTTTGAAAAAAGGATTTCTGTTTAGGAAGGCTAAGAAAGGTTTCTGTTTGGGCAAAACAGAAAAGAGGCAAGCTTAGCAGCAGCAATAGTATTTTCATAGGTTTAAATTTCATTAAAGATATCGATTATTTACAAAAAAATAAACCGCCTTTTTTAGGGGCGGTTTAAAGTTAGGAAAAGAGTCAGGGAGTCAAATAGTCAGGGAGTCCGAAGTCGTTAGTCTGAAGGAAAAAAGACCTCCGGACTCAGTCCCTTCGGACTATTTTCCTCCGGAATATTTCTTCCGTTTCATCGCCCCGGCCTTGTGACCTGAGAGCGATTTGTGTGAATCTAACCCTATAAGAGTCACAGATCCACCTCCGCGTTCATAATCGTGCTTAAAGTGTTCGAAATTTTCCATTACAGAGTGATCAACTAGATGCGTTTTGGAAAGATCAATCGTTACGTTGAATCCGGATGGAATGGCTTCTAGTTTACGCTTGATCCCCAAGTAATTTGTGAATACCGCGGCATCTGAAATCTCGACAAGGTAGGCGTCATCCGTGAATGAAACCTCTGTAGGTGCGCTGAAGATGGCTTTTAATGGCTTGCCATTAAATAAATTGACTAAAATTTCGGTTAAAATACCTGCCCCAATTCCTACCAGTAAATCCACTCCTAACGTGAAAATAATAGTCACTAAGAAAATCAATAGTTGCTCCTTTCCTTTCTCCAAAGTGTGGATGAATTCTTTCGGGTGGGTTAACTTGATACCCACTGTAATTAACATGGCTGCTAATGCTGTATTCGGGATTAACTCAATTAAATGAGCGGCTAATAAGACGAATACTAAAATAAAGAATCCGTGGAAGAAGTTTGCCCACCGTGTTTTGGCCCCATTCGCAATATTAGCGGATGAACGAGCTACCTCTGAGATCATTGGTAATCCACCTAAAAACGCGACCAATGTATTCCCGATACCGGTTGCAATCAAATCTTTGTTCGCATCTGATTTACGTTTGTAGGGATCTAACATATCCATGGCTTTTACCGTCAAAAGTGATTCCAATGTACCCACTAGGGCAAACATTATCACAAACTTGATAAACGTTCCAGTTTGAGTGAAGCCTTCAAAAGAGGCATTCAATTTGATATTATCAACCAAATTCCCAATGTGAACAAGGGCATATCCTGGTTCAGTGGTTTGAAAGTCCATGATTAATTCCGCCGGAATCGCAATCGCTAAAACAACTAATGGCGCAGGGATTTTTTTAATTAGCGGGTTCTTAATGTAAGGCCATCCCATCATAATGACTAAGCTGATCGCACCGATTAAAGTAGCCTTGGGGTCCCAATTCGCAATAAATTCAGGTATGGATGCGAATAATTCTAATGGCTCCTTCCCTTTTGTGAGAATCGGATTCACGTCTAAAAATACTGGAATCTGCTTGCCTATGATGATTAATCCAATCGCTGCTAACATACCATGCACGGCAGAAAGTGGGAAGAAATCCATCAATTTACCCATTTTGAATACCCCGAAAAGGATTTGGACTAAACCTGCTACCACCATCGCTCCTAGGGCTAAGTGCCAGCCTTGTTCTCCTCCGCCAAATTCAGCTACTGCTCCCGCCACAATCACAATTAATCCAGCTGCAGGTCCTTTTATGGTTAAACGTGATCCACTAAATAAACTGACAACGATACCCCCAATGATGGCGGTAAGTAAACCCATAATCGGAGGGAAATCCGATGCTTTAGCAATCCCTAAACTTAAGGGAAGCGCTAATAAAAAAACAATAAATCCAGAGGCTGCGTCTGACGCATAGTTCTCTTTTAATCCGGCTAGGCCGTCTTTAGGTATATTCTTCATCTTAAAAATATCTGTTTGAAAAGGTAGCATGGGTTCTATAATTAGGACCCATAAAAATGCGTGCATAAAT
This sequence comes from Aquirufa lenticrescens, assembly GCF_019916085.1. NCBI lineage: Bacteria > Pseudomonadati > Bacteroidota > Cytophagia > Cytophagales > Flectobacillaceae > Aquirufa > Aquirufa lenticrescens. The sequence continues at coordinate 2,184,187 of NZ_CP049834.1, forward strand.
ACGTATCACCGCTAATCCATCCAGGATAAAGCTGAGCGATACGATGCCTGCTAGTAAAAATTGATCTTCGTGAATATGTGAAAAGATTAAATCCTCTCCTATGAACGTGGGTGTTATCGGAAATCCGGTCAGGCCTAAACACGCTAACAAAAAGATTAGCGCAATTTTTGGATGGTTTTCTGATAATCCTTGGAAACGATTTAAGGTCATTTTCCCCTCTTGCTGAAACAAACGTTGCAAACATAAGTATCCCACAAGCCCAGCCACCAAAATGCCGCTTAAATAGAGCACTGATTCGAAGGAATCAAATTTCTCATTCAGTGAAATGGCTAAAGCAATCCAGAAATGGTTCATGATTACCAAAATCCAGCTTAAACGAATACTCCTGCGTTGTGTAAAGGATTTGAATACGAGCACTAAGCCGATTCCTGCAAACACAACTGGTAGCCAATGTAAAGCGGTGGCGTTCATTTGGTTTTCATTTATTAGGTAATAACTAATGCCAAAAGCCGGTACAAAATAGGCCATCAAACGTTTTCCATTTAGGAAATTCAGTTTGTTGCCTGCCCATTTCATTGGATTCCAAAGGTATTGGTACAACATCGAATCTAAATTCCACTCCTTTAGGCAGAGTACATAGAGCGTATTACGCCATTTTAGAGGCAAAAATCGCTCAATAGAATGAGCTCTAGGCTCGAAGTGGTAGAATTGTTCTCTGATCAAATAGGAAACCACGGATGGCGAAACCAATAATTGATAGGTTCGTAGAAACGCATTACCAGCGAAATGGAACAAGGCTAATTTTTCAAACCCAAGTGAAACTTCGATGAAGATTAAACCAATTTGAGCAATGGATGCATAGGCAATCTGGCTTTTCACCGATGATTGAACTCGGGCAATTCCAGTCGCCACTAAAGCCGTCAATAAGCCTAATCCTGCTATTAGAATTCGCACAGAAGTCTGATTTTCCCAAAAAGGAAACGTTCTTAGCATCAAAAAGACTCCGATATGAACCGAAAGCGAACCATAAAAAATAGCTGAAGACGGTGTAGGACCTTCCATTGCGCGCGGTAACCAAGATGAAAAGGGTAATTGAGCTGATTTTGCCGATGCAGATAGTAAAAACATCAAGGAGATAAATACCCCGATGATACTATGTGTTTGCAAATGCTCGTGAACCAATTCAGCATTGTTCAGCTGTGAAAAAGTAATGTTTTGGCCCCATAAATGATGGCTCGCCCACATCGCTAAAATAATTCCCACATCGCCAATACGGTAAATAGAGAATACTTTCACCGCATTCTTCACTGGCAAATAACGTTCTCGGTAGAAAGAAATCAGTAAGAAAGACGAAATTCCTAGAATTTCCCATCCGATGAATAGTGTCTCTAAATTGCCAGAAAGCGTTGTCACACAATAACCCACATAGAAAAAAAGCGTGGTGTTAAAAAAGCGCTTATACCCCGCTTCGCGGTGTAAATAATAGCGAGAATACAAGGTCACCATAAAGGTTAATATGGCTCCCACAAGCAAATAGACCGCTGTTATTTTGTCGAATAGAAAATCAATTTGGAAGACATATTCCTCGTTTTTAAAGAGGATAATATCATTGATTTGTATCGTCTCAGCGCCAGTAAAAAGCCAATAAGCGATGAATCCTGTTGCGAGACTTAATTGAATCGCTAAGGTGCTAAAGGCCGTAACAGAAATGAGTGTCTCGTTCTTTTTTGGTAAAATTAAACTCACCAAAAAGCCGAAAATAGGCACCCAGATAAATAAATGGAGGGTTAAATTCATGGTTGGATTAATTTTGATTGATTAAATACACAGGGAAATTTTCTTGCGACGACACTAATAATTCATCCAAATTATCAATCTCTTGGATATCCTTTGTTAACGGTTCGTAAGGCTTAAACTCCCCTTTTTCAAATACAGACAACTCTTTCGTTTCCGGATGAATCGTCACGAGTTTCACCCAGTCATTGATGAACCATTCATAGGTTTCTTCGGCCTTTTGGATGGTTTTCAATACAATTTCAGGGAAGTGCTCCACGATCAACAACAAACGAACAGGGTCGTGAACTTCGGTCATCTGAGCCGGCAAGCCGGGTCTTAAATCACCATCGATTCCATTTGCTACCCCGAAAAGGCCCATCACATTGTGTGGTAACTTTGTTCCTGCGCCTAATTTCTCGCCATCCACTCTGGAGAAGTAATATTCTAAATTGATCCCACCACACACCGGTGCAGCCGCTTTCAAAATGTTGAATAAATACGTCCCATCTGGATCAACGCGGTAATCAAAGGAATTCAAGAACGATCGGCGATCTAAGAAAATACCTTTCGACAATTCTCTTCGACCCACAATGCACAAGGCATTTGTAGCATGATTTAGTTCTGGACGCGGTTCGAAAATTGATACAGAACGGGTTCTGATTTTCGCATGTATGTCACTTGCTCTCGCTGACGTGTCGATGGACTCAAAGCGTCTGGAACGTTCTTTGGCATTATTATCTAAAGCCTTTTCAAACAATTTTACATGTTCCGCGTGCTTTATTTTATAATCTGCATCCGTGATTTGTTCATCGTAGAAAACGACATCATCGCGAGTCGTGTCACGTAAACCTCCCACGAATAAAGTCGTTTCCGGAATGTGAATCCCTTTTTCTCTCAGTATTGCTCGTACTTCCGATTTATTGGCCATTTGGCTGATGACACGCGCATTAACGGATCCTGCACGTCCAGAGCAAGCACCACAATCATAGGCCGCATAATGAGGATTGTTCACAGAACTAGCTCCGTGTCCAATCACATAAACGATAGGGGCAAAATTGTCAACAAGGCCGATGCTCTTCAATAAGTTTTCTACTCTTACCGCCATTTCTTCGATTTGGAACCCTACTTGAAGTCCATTCTCTATAGCTTGGTAATCCACCCGAATGGTCGAAAATTTATCTACGTGTTTCAATGAAGACGCAGTCGCAGGACTCATCGACGGCTTGAATAGGCTAACGAGAAGTTTAGCAGCAGACCAAAATCCAAGCGTTTGGCTAAATAACCAACCCGAATAGAAATTGTGGCTGTGTTTTGAGAAGTGGAGATCTGTTCCTAGCTTTTTCTCGCTTCCCTCCTCTTTAATTAAGTAGTTAGGGGTAACTGGAGCGGGACAAAGTTTGGTATAAAACTTACCTCCTACCGGCTGATAGAAAAATTCCACTGAAAAGAAACCAGGCGTGCCAAAAGTTTCACAGGCTGGATCTAAATTTTCCATATGCCTTCTAAATGAACATTCCCGGTCATCAATACAAAACATCGCTTGGAAACTCTTCGAATGCGGTTTAATGGAGTCCACCTTTTCCATTTGCAAGCCTTTTAAAACCTGGTCATAATAGGTCCATTCAAAGGCTTCCTGCCATAGACTTAATACGTCCATTTTCTCTGAATAGCCAATGGGGTCGTGAAGGGGAATAATTTTCTCTGTCACGAAATGGCCAATTGGAGACCAGGATTGGTCTAACTTGTAGTTCAGCGAATCAAACTCTAACAATAATTCAAACAGAATTAAGTCTTCTAACTTAATCAGACGGGTATCCAATAAGGTCTGAGGAAGATCCTCCACAGTAGAAACCATACCTGACCATCCCTGATGTGAAAATTGTTGATCATATAAATATTGTTCATACAATGATTCGTTCTCTCCTACTATTTTTTTCAGCATTGTCGATATAGTCAATGCTGGATCTGCTAGTAGTTTTCTCGTTTCCTTATTATAAAAAATACTCACGAAACTCGTGCTTTCTAACGTTCGGATGGCCTCTAAAAATGATTTCCCCTCTAAAGGAAAATTCCAAATAGAAATTCCTTGGTCTAAAAAGCTTCCGATGATTCGAAACAAGGTGGGATGTACTAAAGAATCTAAGTCAATTCCGTAGGTACTTTTCCAAATACCCCGCAAAGCTCCCACTCGTCCAGGTTCAACGGTAGTATATTCTCCAAAGAGTAATTTACCCTTCCAGGCTTCCGCATTTCCTTTTTTCTGTACTAGAACGCGTTCTAATACATCATCTGAGATGCGTCCTTCCTGATACATCGATCGAAAGGTCTCTAATGGGAAATAGACTTGGTAACCTAGTTTTACATGCGCGGTGGCTAATGCTTCGTGAAACGTTAGGTTTTGGAATGCATGCAAGGTATTATGGTGCACAAAGTCCATTAATGGGGCTTGTGCTGGCAAAAAGTGCTTCAGTTCATGAATCACATGATGCTCATCAAATGAGGTTGGCATATTCAAATAAATTAAAATGTAAAAAATACGATAGTATCGTAGGCTTTTTTTACAGTCTAATATTTCTGAAAGTCAAGAAAATAGGTGTTTTAAAGAAGGCGAAAGCCTTAGTGGGAAAACCTGTTTTTGTTCTAGAAATGGAGATTTCTACAGGTGAAAATAGCGAAGAGACTTTATGTAAAGCAAAAGGAGTAAATAAATTATCGTCCTCATTCTCCGTCGTATCCTCTTCGAATAAAAAATCCATAAAACCATAGTCAGATGACTCGGTTTTATGGATTTGTTGTGATTTTTCTTTTTGAATGGAAGCTTGCACCCCATCCACTTGTACTTTCGACGCCATAGACGTCAAAAACAAGAGTGAGATGAACAATAAGTATATTTTGTTTAGCTTCATTTCCACAAATATACGCTTATTTTAGGGATGATAAGTATTCCACCACATCTCTAATTTCTCGTTTACTCATCAAAGAGCCCATAGGAGGCATTCCAGATGGTAAGTTTTCTCTTGATTTAATACGTGCGACAGGAATACGTAATGGCTCTGCATCATTCGTCTTTAATTGCACCAGTTCATCCGTTTCAGAAATAATGGAACCTGAAACTTCTTGTCCATCTGTCAATACGAAATTCGTGGTACCATAACCCGGAGAAATGCGTGCACTCGGTTCGATCAGAGCCTGTAATAATTGCTCTCTCGTTAATCTAGAGGCCACTCCTTTTAAATTAGGACCTACAGTAGTTCCTTCCCCACCTACAATGTGACAGCGTACGCATTGTACGGTTGAATTATAATTAAAGATATTTCGTCCGTCGCTAATAGATCCTCCAAACAACGCTTCTTTAAATTCATCGGTTAAAGTCCCTTTCACTTTTAGGGCGTCTAATTTAGCCACTAATTTCTCTTCATTACTTGCTTCTACTGCCTCCATTAGGTCTAATTTGATTCCAGATGGCAATTGATTATCCACCATTTTTTGAATCAAATCTGCCAAAATAACGGACGTATTAGTCGGCTTCATTTTGGCCATACTTTGCAATAGAGATTGCTGCTCGGTAAGCGATCCTTTTTCGAAAATCGGTTTTGTAATTGCCGGTAATTCAGCAGCACTTAATTCAATTTTGTTCAAATTGCTTAAGGCAATACCGCGGACATTTTTGTCCTCATCGCTGATACCTTTTTCTAAGATCGAGGCTAATTGAGGTGTTTGAAGTTCTGTCAAAGAACTCAATAGAGCTGCCCTTACCTTTGCATTTGAATGATTTTTGAAAAGGTTGATTTCAATCTCCGTAAATGATTTCAATTGCAACTCTGCTACTAATTTAGCCGTTGCGATTAAAACGTCCGGATTTTCTGAAGCGAAGAATCCTGGGATTTTGGGCTGAATACGCGCAATCACATCAGCTGGATTTCTTTCTAAAACACCTCTGTGGCGTCCATCCACTCGATCCATGACCGATGGATTAGCCCAAGACCCTAAAGTTGCAATAGCTTCCGCACGTAGAGCTTCAGAGATTCCATTTCTTTCAGAGTAAGCAATCAATAAATCAATTTCTTTCGCTGAACCTACGCGTAAACAGGCATTGATGGCTCTTCTAATGATCACCTCATCTTTCAAGCGCGAATCAGCTAAAGTCGCTGCTAACGCTGGCAAAGCCGCCGGAATGGATTCGTCATCGTTAATCGCTCTTGCCGCTTCCGCTACGATATATTCATCTGAATCTTGTAGGAATCCCGCAATTCCTGGATGAGCCATACGACGTAATACGAGTACCGCCGCGATTCGCAAAGAACGATTAGGCGAATTTTGCAAAGCTAACATAGGTTCCGCCTGTCCTATTCTACTTAAGGCTAAAACAGCAGCGTGACGCAAATACAGGTCCTTGTCTGCGTTCGTTTCTACTAATTTTACTAAAGCCGGAATGGCTTTCTCAGAACGAATGCGTCCTAAAGCCTGTGCTGCAAAGAAAGAAACACGTGGGTTAGTCGACGCCACTAATGGAATCAATTGATCTGAAGCGGACGCATCGAAAATATCACCTAAAACTTTAGCAGCTTGCGCTACGATTTCTTCGTCTGTATCGCCTAATAGTGGTTGAATAGCAGTCGCTGCTTTGATTTGGCCTAATCCCCAAATTCCGTGTACGCGGGCTAATTGATTCTCTTTTTGTTGAACCGCTTTCTCGAAGATAGCTGTTGCTTTTCTTTCTGCTAGTTCATATTGCGCTTTCAAACGAACACGTTGATCCGCATAGAATAATAAATCGTATAGTTGCGTCAAACTTTGCTTTGCATAATCCTGCTGTATGTATTTCTTAGTTTGCTCACGTTCCGCTTTTAAATCATTCTCTTTCTCGTCTACATCAATTTTCCAGATACGACCATAGTTCTTGGTATCCCATCCAAAAATCCAATCAGAGGCGTATAAGGCTCCCTCAGGCCCGAAACGAATACCAGTAGGCAAAATCCCTTTCACTACATCTTCTTCTGATTTGAAGTCAAATGATGCCCCTTTGGGTTTTAAGTCAAAAGACCAGATATGGGACATATTCGCATTGCCCACAAACTCGACTAAAAAGAATTTATTCGTCCAGCGCTTTCCTAGAGCCGTTCCTGGGTTCCAAAGCATCCCAGTAGGACCATTGTGGAAATTGCGAATCGGCGGGATGATATAGGCTGCTTGGCCTTCCCAACGAGGGACAAATAATTTCTCATCCATCCAAACCTTGTACTGGTTGTTCCGTGGATCAGTGTATTTTCCATATTGCCAGTTCGAGCGCCATCCGGCATCAGAACCTTCCACCACATGCACTAAACGCTCGCTTTCGCCTGGATGATCGCCATCATTATCGGAACTGATTAAATTACCATAGTTATCAAAAACGAATTCATGTGTGTTACGCAATCCGCTCGCATAGACCTCAAATTCAGAGCCATCAGGATTCGAACGGACGATAACCCCAGAGTTTGGGTTTTTGTATTGTTTGCCATCTTTAGCAGTGATATTCGCACCTATATCTCCGATTTGCCAATAGATTTTACCATCCGGGCCTTCCGTCAAACCTGACATTCCGTGACCACCAAAACCGATGTGAACAGCATAACCCGTCGAAATTGATTCCGGATTAGTCCATTGCCCACCCTTATGTTTTAGACGCATTAAATCTGGTCCTATGGCCACAAATGCATCTTTCTTACGCACTAAAAGACCGCCGGCAACATCTGTTACTTCTTCATTAAAGCCATTGAAAACGCGCGTGGATTGATCTGCATAACCATCTCCATTTAAGTCTTCTACTTTATAGATTTCCTCTTTCTCTACTTTTAGGTCTAACCAATCGTGTGATCCGTCCCCATTCATATCGGGCAACCAGGCATTTTTAGCTGAATTTTCCGGTGCGAATGTGCGGCGTAAAAAGGCTCTGCGATCTTCCACCGTTTGAAAACCAATCGACTCGGTCATCCAATCGCGGTGCCCACGAATATCAAACTCTGACGCCTTATTTCGATTCGTACTATTGACAAAGATCACCCCTTTGTCATCCACTGCGATGGCAACGGGATCTTGCAATAAGGAATCTGAGGCCCATAAATTGATTTTAAGACCTGGAATGAGCTTAATAGGTTGCTTGTCTTTGATGGCTTTCGCGTTTTCAACCACCTTTGTCTGATCTTCGTAAATGATCTTGTAGGTGTCGTCTTTGCCTTGTTTGCTACAAGAAAAAAGCGCTAAAGCGGTGCAAGAAAGTAGAATAATTCTTTTCATTGGTGTGATTAATTTTCTTCGTCCATTAAGCTGCGGCGTTGCTTCGCAGCCTGTTTAGTCGTTTTAAATCGGTAATTAAAGGTCAAATTAAGTGAAGTTAATCGCCCTTGGGATTCCCCACGAGTGTAAAAACCAGAACCATCTCTAGGTTCTAAGAAACGAGATTCATAGCGATTAATTCGGGAGCTAAATATATCTAAAATACTTAAACTTAGTGTTCCATTCCCTTTCATAATATCTTTTGAAGCAGATAAATCAGCCCAGGCGATATACCCTCTCGTTCCTTGCGGCGTTTGTTGCGGCGCTTCGTAATTTGCTCTCACTTGTAAATCCACTGCTCCTAATTTAATGCGGGAACTATGTCTAACAAACCAAGAATAGGTGTCTGCCTTAAAGGCTGCATTGATATTGGTAGCATCCGTAATCGCTCTAAATGCATTAAAGCTTAAATCTGCTTTGTAGGCTTTGGTAAAGTTATAGGAACTAGCAATTTCAATTCCCATCGACTGTTGATCACTTAAATTGACTGGTAATGTTTTTGCAAAACCTAAGGTATCAACGGTTCTGAATCGGTCGATTTTGCCAAAGGTTTGGCGGTAATAAAGGGACGAGCTAATACTTCCCTTATCAAAGTAACGTACGTTTCCTAAATCAAATGAATTGGTAAATTCCGGATTTAAATTGGGGTTTCCAGAGAAGAAATTTCGGTTATCAGAAAAAGTAACAAAGGGCGTTAAATCATTGTAGGTTGGACGTCTCACCCTTCTAGAATAGCTTAATTGAAAGGAATTGTCCGGAGTGATGGTATACGTAAAATGGGCACTAGGAAACAAATTTGCATAATTCCTTGGGTTCTTTTCCTTCGTTTCTTCTAGTTCCGTTTGGATATCAGTAGTCTCAGCTCTTAACCCGAATTGGTACGAAAACTGCTTCATTTTGTTTCCAAAAATCAGGTAGGCTGCCGAGATGTTTTCTTTATAATTAAATACGTTTTTCAAGCCAGGGATAATGGTAAATTGTCCTGATGGTTGTTGTTCTGTTACGATATAATCATTGATCATATTCCTGAAACTGGTGCGAAGACCCATTTCGATTTTGGCATCTTTACCGATCGGATTAACATAGTCTGCTTGCAAAATCCATTGGCGTTCGAATTCGTCATTTAAGGCTTTTTGTACCTTGTTAAGTTCAGGAAAAGCAGATCCATCGGGTTTCTTTCCGTTTTGAGTATAAGTTTGATCCGATCTTTCCCAATAATCTAAGTAGCGCAAATCGGCGCTAAATTCTTTTCCTTTTTTAGCAAAGTTTTTCTTGAAAGTGAGGGCATATTCTCCATTCGGTTCTGCCTCTTTTTCATCTTGTTGGCGATGCGTATCGCTGTACAAATTAAATAAATTTCCGCGGTAATCAAGGTAATTAAAGTCTGTAATGCGTTGAACGTCAGTTCTTCTGAAGATATAGGAGGCGGTTAAAATGGTTTTGTCATTGAAAAAATAATCCGCTCCACCTCTTACATTATTAACTAGGCCAGTGACATTATTAGACGAATGTTGTTCCAGATAATTTGTCTGTTTTCCGGTGTAGACCTCTTGGTAGATACTTCCGCGGCCAGGTGTTCGTCTGTAGAATACCCCATAATTAATGAAGAAATTGAATTTATTCTTTCGGTAATTAACAATCGCCGTTCCTCCAAAATTCTCTGGATACCCCGTAGTCGTTTCTATGGCACCGTTGAAACCTTGGTTTTGGTTCTTTTTTAGCACGATATTGATGATGCCTGCCATTCCTTCTGCCTCATAACGAGCCGAAGGATTCGTAATGATTTCGACTTTATCGATTAGGTTCCCTTGCAAAGATTGTAAACCAGAGGATCCATTGATTCCGGCTAAAGTGGAGGGTTTGCCATCGATCAAAATCCGGACATTATCACTTCCTCTCAGTTTAATTGCCCCTTCTGGGTCCACTTGTATGGAGGGTAAATTTCCTAATATTTCAGATGCTGTAGCCCCTTTATTCGCTAAATCCGTCCCCACATTAAAGATCCGCTTGTCGAGGTTGAGTTCCATGGAGGCTTTTTGGCCCTTCACCACTACCTCATTTAAGGTCTGATTACTTTCCTTGACGCTAATTGTTCCTAAATTAATGGAGCTTGTAAAGGACTGATTAGCCATCTTCAAAGCTTCATATCCGATACTTTCTATCAGAAGATCATACGTTCCTGGTGCTACTTCGACTACAAATTTTCCCTTTTCATTCCCGATCGTTCCAGTAACTAGTGAAGTACCTTTAAAAAGACGAATGCTAGAAAATGGGACGTTCACTTCCCCTTGAATTTTAATTTTTGTTTGGGCAAATAAGCTGGAAACGCACAATAAGAGTAGTATCGGAAGAAGCCGAACGTTTTTCATACAATAGGTTTAGAATAGTCTTGTAAGTTAGAAAGACAATTTTACATTGTTTATACCCTCCTGACCCGATTTTATTCTTATTTTTAGCAGATATATCAACCAGCTATGAAAATATTCGTTACACTCTTTTTATTAACTATTTCTTTATTTTCGAAAGCCGATTCTTATCAGGCCCAAGCGAAACGCGTAACCATTCACCGAGACGAATGGGGCATTCCACATATCTATGGTAAAACGGATGCAGATGCTGTTTTTGGCTTGATGTACGCCCAGTGCGAGGATGATTTCGCTCGAGTGGAGATGAATTACATCGAGAAATTGGGACGAATGTCTGAAGTAAAAGGGGAAAAGGAATTAGCTTATGACCTCTATATCAAATTGTTAATTGATGAGAAAGAGGCCAAAGCAGAATACAAAACCTCTCCTGTTTGGCTTAAAAAACTCTTGAACGCTTACGCAGATGGAATTAATTACTATTTACAAAAACACCCCGAAGTTAAGCCTCGTTTAATCACCCATTTTGAACCTTGGTTTCCCCTGTTATGGACCGATGGATCCATTGGAGCCATTTCTACTGGAGATGTGACTGAACAAGAAACAGCTTTGTTTTATGGTTTACCAGTTCAAGTCGCTAGTGTGAAATACCAAACTCCAGACGAAAAATTAACGGGTTCGAATGGTTTCGCGGTAGGCCCTGCCCTCTCTAAATCCGGTCATTCTTTACTCTATATTAATCCGCACGTGACCTTTTATTTCCGTCCCGAAGTACACGTAGAAAGCGAAGAAGGTTTGTCGGTATATGGAGCGGTGACTTGGGGTCAATTCTTTGTTTATCAGGGATTTAATCCCTACAATGGTTGGATGCACACCTCTTCTGAAGTCGATGTAGCGGATGCCTATGTAGAGACAACACGCTCGCGGAATGGACGGGTGGAATACTTGCTAGATGGCAAATGGATTCCTTTTCAAACGAAAATAATCACCTTGGGTTCACGAAAAATCAAGGCCTATTTTAACCACCGCGGTCCAGTTCTAGCCGCCAGAAATGGGAAATGGATTTCCGTTCGTTCGTACAATAGAGCTCGAAAAAGCTTAATGCAAAGTTGGTTGCGCACGAAAACAAAAGGATTAGCTGATTATAAACGCGTCATGGACATGAGGGCGAATACCTCGAACAATACCGTTTATGCTGACAATAAGGGTAATATCGCTTATTGGCACGGTAATTACGTTCCGCGTAGGGACAGCTCAAAAGACTGGGGCGTACCCCAAGACGGTTCTTCAAGTAAGATCGATTGGAAAGGACTTCATTCTGTTGAAGAAATCGTTCACGTATATAATCCTACTTCTGGTTGGATTCAAAATTGCAATTCAACTCCTTTTACTGTCTCAGGAACTTCGAGTCCATTACGTGCAAATTATCCCGTTTATATGGCGCCAGACGGGGAAAATTTCCGAGATCGCAATGCGGTTCGTTTGTTCTCACAGACCGGTAAATTGGATTTACAGGGTTTGATTGGATTAGGATACGATCGCCGATTGATGGCTTTCGAAACTTTAGTTCCAGCACTTATAGATGCAGCAGGCCATGAATCAGATTTGTCAGAGGTGGTTCAAGAATTGAAAAAATGGGATTATAATGCGTCGTCCAGTTCAATTGCCCAAACTATCGCCATTCGTTGGGGACTGAAGATTATGCCTAAAATTCCTAAGCCCAAGCAATTTGGGGGAGAAACGGAGGTCGTTCAAAATATGGAAGACTATGCGAAAACGGGAGCTAAATCTGAAATGGTTCAAGCCCTACGAGAGGTTTTAGCGGAATTGAATAGAGATTTTGGTACTTGGCGGGTTGCCTGGGGCGAATTAAACCGCTTCCAACGTATTTCGAATGGTGACGCCTTGCAAATGGATGATTCGAAAGCGAGTTTTCCAGTGCCTTTTACCTCTTCCGCTTGGGGCCAACTACCCTCTTACACGAGTCGATCGATTCAAGGATCGAAAAAGTGGTATGGGGTAAATGGCAATAGTTTTATTGCGGCGGTGGAATTTGGCCCTAAAATTAAGGCCTATTCTCTGCTAGCAGGTGGTCAAAATGGTAGCCCTAATTCCCCTCACTTCTTCGATCAAGGTCAAATGTATGCGGAAGGGAAATTTAAGGATATTTATTTTTATAAAAGTGATGTTTTGAAGCACGCGGTCGCTTCCTATCATCCTTAAAATTTGTTATATTTAAACTTACGTTTTCACAAATGCCAAATCAAATACAAGCCGGATTCGAGTTTGAAGCTATCTTCCAAGAGGCGGCTATTGGTATTATTGTGACGAATTCGCAATTTGAAATTATCCTTTCGAATCGTTTTGCGGATAAATTATTTGGGTACGATACGTCAGAGTTATTGGGTGAAAATATTTCCTTATTGATTCCGAACCATTTAAAGGATCGGCATCAGGGTCATTTGGAAAATTTAGGTCATGAAAAACCCATTTCTCGTCCCATGGGTATTGGTTTAGATTTAAAGGCCAAAAGAAAGGACGGTTCCTTATTCCCTATCGAGATTTCCTTAAGTCACTTTAAAGCCAGCGATAGCATGCATTACATCGCATTCGTGAGTGATGTGACTTTAAAGCGTAAAGTCGAGATGGAGTTGATATTAAAGAATCAGCAGATCAATCAACTAAATGAGACTTTAGAACAAGAAGTAGCGGCTAGAACACAGGCTTTACAAAATACCTTGGACAAGTTAGAGGTCAATGCAAAAGAGCTTGAAATTTCCTTAGAAAAGGAAAAGGTGTTAGGGGATTTGAAAACCCGCTTTGTCTCGATGGCTTCCCACGAATTTAGAACGCCATTGACGTCTATCTTGGGTTCCGCTACGCTGATTGAAAAATATGTTAAAGCAGAAGATCAGCCTAAAAGAGAACAACATATTAACCGCATTAAGTCCTCTGTCAGTCATTTGACGGAGATTTTAGAGGAGTTTTTATCGGTAGGTAAATTAGAAGATGGGAAATTAGAAATTCATCCAACTGAGTTTTCTATACAGGACTTTTTACAAGATATTCTAACTGACTTTAGTACCTATCAGCAGGCTATTTACCTGGAATTGGACGATGATTTCAGTTGTGTTCAAGATGCCTCCATTCTACGTAAAGTTATTTTTAATGGTTTGTCTAATGCCTTGAAATTCTCACAGAAAGAAATCATCCTGAAAGTGGAGAAACAAGCGAATCAAGTTTTAATTACCATTATTGATCAAGGAATTGGCATCAGTGAGGAGGACCAAAAGCATTTATTCGAACGCTTTTTCCGTGGAGGAAATGCCACGGTTATTCAAGGAACGGGGTTAGGATTGCACCTGGTGGATCGCTATATGCGTTTATTAGGGGGTAAAGTGGAAATTAAGAGTGAATTAAATAAAGGAACTGAACTACAAATTCAGTTTCCTGTGAAATAATAGTATGGGAAAGCGCCTATTAATTATTGAAGACAGTGTGGATATTCGGGAGAATACGGCAGAGCTGTTGGAATTATCTGGATTTGCAGTGGAGACCGCTTCAGATGGTTTGGAAGGTGTACGATTAGCGCGTACATGGAATCCTGATTTAGTCATTTGCGATATTATGATGCCTAATTTGGATGGATTTGGTGTTTTACAAGTCTTCTCCAGTCAACCAGAATTAGCTTCTATTCCCTTTATCTTCTTGACGGCTAAAACCGATCGGGCGGATATGCGCAAGGGTATGGAAATGGGGGCTGATGATTATTTGACTAAACCCTTCCAAGAAGTGGAATTATTGAAAGCCATCGATGCTCGTTTAAAGAAAGCAAAAACGATTACACCGGTTGTAGAATCGATTTCAGATGTTGCTGCGGTACACGAGGCTTTGGCGTTCTTAGATTTACCTACATGGGAAGGTGAAAAGAAAGTACAAACTCACGCGAAAAAACAGGTGATTTATGCGGAAGGAGATCATCCGATTCGTTTGTATTATTTGGCCAAAGGAAAAGTGAAAGCCTATCACACGAACAAGGATGGCAAGTATTTCATTACTTCGTTTATTCAGGAAGGGGAATTTTTCGGCTTTGTCGACATCTTAGAAAACCAATCTTATCGCGAAAGTGCAGAAGCCTTAGAAGAATCCGTAATCATCAGTGTCTCAGCTGTCGATTTTCAGCAACGATTAAAAGAAAACATTCACTTAGAAGTCTTTTTTAGAAAAGCTTTGACCAGCTATTTGTTGAAAAACGAAAAGCTGATGGTCGAAATGGCTTACCAAAGTTTACGCATGCGGGTGGCGATGGTTTTAGTCGAATTAGCACAAACTTACGGGACTTCTATGTCCGAACCTTTGGTGATTAAACTATCACGTGAAGATCTTGCTTCTCGCGTGGGAACAGCTACGGAATCGGTGATTCGAACTTTGAGTGACTTTAAGAAGGAAGGATACTTAGATGTAAAAGGAGGCGAAATGACCTTGAAAAATATCGAAGGTCTAGCTAAGCTTAAATACTAAAGGGGTGGCAGATAATCGGACTAAGACTCGAATGGGCTAAGTAGTCAGAATAGGCCATTCCGATGCCCCAAGCTCCCCTAAATAGTAGTATTCCTGCTACGAACCATCCTAGGTATTGAAATATCGGCTGTTTCTTTAATTTGGAAGACCCCCAAATATATAGCTGAAGCGCTGGTAAGGTCGCTATGCCTAATATCACCATACTAAAAGCTCCATATAAGGGTTTTGGTTGAATTAAGGCTACACTTAAACCGGCTACCACGAGACCACAAGGTAAAAGTCCATTGGCCATTCCTAAGATAAAATAGCCACTGGGGCCCATTTTAGCCCCTATTTTCTGTAATTTTTTCCCAATCGATTGATGTAAAAAAGACAGAGGCCCCTCTCCTATGTTTTGGCTAATAATTAGGAGTATAAAAACACCTGCCAATACATAATAATAAGACCATAGATTGGGAAATAGCCAAATGGATCCTATTCCAGCTACAAAATAACCCAGCGCACCATATATGAAAATGCGTCCAAGTGGATAAAGCAGCATCCTAGCAGGTGATTTCCCGCGCGCATTAATTTGAGCCACAATGGGTCCACACATCGCAAAGCAATGCCAGCTTCCGGCTAAACCGATGAGAAAAGTATAATACCAAGTATGCATTAAGGAATTTGAATTCGCTGTTCTTCGATGTAGCTTTTGCCGTCTTTCTCCCAGCTTAAACTAACATTCCATGGACCTTTAACTAAAAAGGGCGTATGGATGAGTGCTAGGCCAGTCGAATCGGCAGAAACACTAAGTGTTTTATCTAAATTGGCATTGGATGGTCGGTAAAAAACTAAACTACCTGTTGAAATGGAAGTTGGGAACTGAATTTTGGCTTGTTGAAAATCCGCTGAAAATTCCAAACTGGCCTTAGTTGTTAATGCCGCCGTTTGTTCCCGCTCATTGATTTTCCGTTGAAATGCCTGACCATCTGCATAGTAGTTCTTGCCCACTAATTCGATGGATTCTTTGGACATATTCACATAAAAATACGCCATAAATGCTCCAAAAAGTACAAAGGTGACAATGATGCCATGTCCCCAATTAAAGCTAAATTTATTCATCTGGTTGTATAAAACTTGTTTTGATAATCTCTTCTTTTCCACTTGTTTCGGTAATTTGTACCGGAACCTTTTCCCCATTCTTCCATTTACCTAGTTTGATTTTCAGGAAGAACTCCCCTTTTGCCATTTTTCCCGGGTTGACTAAATTAATAGGTTTTCCCACCCAAACAATCTTAAAGGGCTCAGGCGCCTCTATTCTGAAGCTTTGCTTTTCCATCGACTTGTTCAAAACCTCCATTTGGTATAAATTACTTACCTCATGAGTCTTTTCATCCACCTGGAAAATCATCCCGGGCGTACGAAGCAGTGTAGTTTCAAAATTAGTCCGTGTGACTAACATATAACCTAAGCCCGCGATGATCAAGGCCAAAACAGTGCTATATGCCCCAATTCGTAAGGTGAACTTGAGTTTTTGTCCTGCATTTACCCCATTCAAAGAATCGTAGCGAATTAAACCGGTAGGTTGGTGGGTCTTTTCCATCACCCTATCACACGCATCAATACAGGCCGTGCATCCAATGCATTCTAATTGATTACTCCCATTTCGGATATCAATTCCGGTAGGACAAACGCGTACACACCAATGGCAATCGATGCAGGCGCCTTTATCTTCCCCTTTTCCGCGCGGTTCTCCCCGCTTATAATCATATTGAACTAAAATCGAATTGTTATCCAATAATACGCCTTGTAAACGACCATAGGGGCAAATTACCATGCATACCATCTCCCTAAACCGTGCAAATACAAAGTAAAAGACCGCTGTAAAAATTAAAATGGCGACTAACCCCACCACGTGATCCATGGGAGATTCTGTAACTAATTTGAGCCATTCCTTTTTGCTGATGATATACATCAAAAAGGTGTTCGCAATAGCGAATGACAAGAGAACGAACAAGGTATGCTTAGTTCCTCTTTTCAAGATCTTCTCGGTATTCCAAGGGGATTCGGCTAGTTTTCTTTGAGCTTTATCATCTCCCTCTATCCAGTATTCAATCTTCCGAAATAACATTTCCATGAAGATGGTCTGCGGGCAAGCCCAGCCACACCAGATGCGACCAAATAATACGGTAAATAAACTGACAAATAAAAGGAATGCGACAAGTCCTAAGGCTACTAAATGGAAGTCCTGTGGAAAAAACGGCACACCCCAAAAGATAAATTTCCGTTCTAACACATTAAATAGGAAGATGGGATTCCCTTTGTATTCGATCCAAGGTAAACCGAATAATAGCGTTAATAAAAGGTAGGAGAAATACGTTCTTAGGCGATAGAATTGACCGATAATGCGACCGGGATAGATCCAAAGGCGTTTCCCGTCCTTAGTCTGATTGTACAGATGGTTCCGGTAATCATCATTATCTAAATTGAATTGTGACATAAAAAAAGAGGGTCCGTTGCCGGACCCCTTTAAGATTAAAATGGAGATTTTTCTCGGCAGGTACTCAATCCAAAAGGTTTGTAGAGTAAGCAAAATCTAAATATTCCTGTTAGGGCTATAATCACCGCTACAATGTAAACCGTTAAGGCGAGATTAGCGGGAATGATTTTAGCATATGCAAGAATCGCTAAACTTACTGCGATCGCTAATCGAAAGATTCTATCCATTTTACCTACGTTCTTTTTCATAATTAGGGAGTTTTAGTTTCTGTTCCTTGTGGTTCTTTCGCACCAGGAGGATTGGATCCTTGAAGTGTCAGAATATAAGAGGCAACTTTCTGAATTTGTAACGGATTTAACGTCTTATTCCACGCAATCATCCCCTTTTCAGGAATACCATGGGTAATCGTTTTAAACAAATCCTTCACATCTCCACCGTGAATCCAAAACTTATCCGTTAAGTTAGGTCCCACGCCACCTTGCCCCTTATCACCGTGACAAGCTACACAATTTGTAGAATATAGTTGAGAACCCTCTGTTAAATCTTTGGCCTCTTTTACTACCGTTACATTATCCTCGTTTACTGAATTAGCAAACTTCTTCATGTACTCTTCTCTCGCTTTTTCAGCAATTGTAACCTCGGTTTTATATTCCGTTTCTTGAATATTGCCATCTTGGTAAACGTGGTAATACAGGCCATAAACGACAGCGAAAAGAATTGTTAAATAGAATAAATACATGAACCAAGGCGGCGTAGGATTATCTAATTCCGCAATATCATCGTATTTATGCTCCATTAAGAGGTCTTTTTCTTTTTCCAAAGGTTTTAAACCGGTGAATCCATCCCACCAGCTTTGCTTTACCTCCGGTTCCGGCGAGGCTTGATCCACTAGTTTTTTCAAGGCCACATGCAATTGTAGCGTTACAATTAATATGACAACCCCAGTCATTAGGATCATACTGACTAACCAAATTTCAACAACAGTAACTGACATAATCGTATTATTTTGAGTTCTCATTTAGGTTATTACCTTCGTTAAAGGGCATCTGCTCCATTTCAACGAGGTGCTTTTTGTCCATCCAAATCAAGTAGATGCCTACCAGAATGAAGAATGTCAAAAAGGTTAGCAGCGAGAAAATCATATAATTATCTGCTCCTGGTATGTTCGATATAAATTGCTTAAACATGCGCTTATTTTTTAGAAATGTCCGTACCTAAACGTTGTAAGTAGGCAATCAAAGAAATAATCTCTTTGTCTTGGCTTACCTTAATTTTCTCTGCAGCTAAATTTGCTTGGATCGCTTTTGCTTGCGAATTCAGATCTTTCACCGCATTAGTAATCTCATCTGTAGAATAAGGCACACCTAATTTTTTCATGGCAGCTAACTTATCCTGCGTTTGAGAAGTGTTCAACGTTTGCTCTAAAAGCCAAGCATAATTAGGCATAATCGAACCAGGTGACATGCTACTCGGCTCTCTCATGTGGTGATAGTGCCAAGAATCAGGGTATTTACCACCTTCTCTATGCAAATCCGGTCCTGTACGTTTAGATCCCCAAAGGAAAGGATGGTCATAAACGAACTCTCCAGATTTAGAGAATTCACCATAACGTTCCGTCTCACTTCTAAATGGACGTACTAACTGAGAGTGACAACTCACACAACCTTCACGGATGTAAATATCACGTCCCTCTAACTCTAAAGAGCTATATGGTTTTACTGATTCAATTGTAGGAACGTTTGATTTGACCATAAACGTAGGAACTAATTCAACCAAAGAACCGACTAAAATCATCACTAAAGAAGCCACTAATAACTGGATAGGGCGTTTTTCAATCCAACGGTGCCAGTGTCCATCACTTTCATGTTTCTCCTCGATGATGGCTAATGGAGCTGCTTCTGCTTTCTCATTCGCTAACAACGTGCCTTGAGCCATCGTTTTGAACAAGTTATAGGCCATTAAGATCGCTCCAGTTAAGTACAAGGTTCCACCTAATGCGCGCATCATATGCATGGGCAATAATTGCAAAGTAGTATCTAAGAAGTTACCATATTGCAAAGTGCCTTCTGCAGTGAACTGTTTCCACATCATTCCTTGGGTGAAACCAGAGATATACATGGGGATAGCATAAAAGGCAATACCAATCGTTCCGATCCAGAAGTGTGTTTTGACCAATTTTTCTGAATACAAATTTGTTTGGAAGATGCGTGGAACTAACCAATACAACATCGCAAATGTCAAGAAACCATTCCAGCCTAAAGCTCCTACGTGCACGTGTGCAACGATCCAGTCCGTAAAGTGGGCAATGGCATTAATGTTTTTTAAGGATAACATAGGTCCTTCGAAAGTAGCCATACCGTACGAAGTGATACCCACCACCATAAATTTCAATAACGTATTCTCGCGTACTTGATCCCAAGCACCGCGTAAAGTCAAAAGACCATTAATCATACCACCCCAGGATGGAGCAATTAACATGATCGAGAAAACAACCCCTAATGACTGTGCCCAATCAGGCAATGACGAATACAACAAATGGTGAGGTCCTGCCCAGATATAGATAAAAATTAGGGCCCAAAAGTGTAAAATAGAAAGACGGTATGAGTAGACCGGACGGTTCGCCATTTTTGGCAAGAAATAATACATCATCCCTAAGAATGGGGTCGTTAAGAAAAACGCCACCGCATTATGACCATACCACCATTGAATCAGTGCATCTTGGACGCCTGCATACACATAATAGGATTTAAATAGCGATATAGGTAATTGCATTGAGTTGGTCAAGTGCAATACAGCCACCGTAATGAATGTCGCGATGTAGAACCAAATTGCTACATACAAGTGTCGCTCTCTTCTTTTAAAGATTGTTCCGAACATGTTGATGCCAAACGCTACCCAAACCAAGGTAATCGCAATGTCGATAGGCCATTCTAATTCCGCGTATTCGTGTGATGTCGTAATTCCTAACGGTAAGGTGATCGCTGCAGCTACAATGATTAATTGCCAACCCCAGAAATGAAAATTGGACAAGAAATCACTGAACATACGTGCTTTCAAAAGACGTTGCAGCGAATAGTAGACCCCAGCAAAAATGGCATTACCCACAAAAGCAAAAATCACTGCATTCGTATGCAATGGACGTAAGCGGCCAAAAGTGCCATATTGTGTTAGGTTTGCGGCAGGTGCAAAAAGTTGTGTGGCGATTATCACACCCACTAGCATCCCTACAACACCCCAAACGATGGTAGCAATGGAGAAATTTCGAACGATTTTATTGTCGTAATAAAATTGCTCTAATGAGGTAGATTTTGTACTCATAGTTTGTTTGTTTTTTGGTCATCCTGTAAAATGCGCATCGCTGGAGTGATTAAATCCTCTTGTTGTCCCGTTTTAATGGACCAGACAAAGGCAATAACAAATCCGATGGCCATAAAAAGGCTTAATCCGATCATTAGGTACATTATTTCCATTGTCTACACATTTTATTTGTTGCAATTTCGGGACAAAGCCCTTCGTAAAACCTGACTTTACTCAGCTTTTATTCTGATTTTAGAACGGGATAAAAGTTGTCCTTTCCAATTCATTCCCCACGTCGCAATGACTAACATACTGATGGAATTAATTGGCATTAAAATGGCTGCAATCAAGGGATATAAATTTCCCTGAATCGCATAGCTTAACCCAAATCCATTATAGACTAAGGATAGCAAAAAGCTAGCTTTGATGAGTTGTAGTCCAAATTTCGAGTAGCGCATATACTCTCCTAATCGAGGCAATTCGGATCCCTTTAAAATGGCATCAGACGACGGGGTAAAATGCAGATGGTCATCTGACACGGCGATACCTACAGCTGCCTGTTTTAAAGCCCCTGCATCGTTTAGTCCATCCCCTATCATGGCCACGATTTTTCCTTGTTTTTGAAGTGCTTGGATATATTCCATCTTCTCTAAAGGACTACATTCGAATTTTACGTGATCTTGATTTTCAAACCAATCCAATAAATGAGCAGCATGTTCTTTTTTGTCCCCTGAAATCAAATGGACTTCATATTGATGTCTTAAGCTATGGAGCATTCCCTCCACCCCTGGTCTATTTTCCCACGGAAATTCGATAAATCCAATGGGCTTTTGGTTGATGGAAACGAACAAGCGTGTTTCAGAACTGATAAAACCCTCAGGAGTGCTGAGTTTATTCAATGTGTATTTAGCGCTCCCTATTTGGACAAATAAGTCATCAAATGTCGCTTGAAGCCCTTTTCCACTGATTTCTTTAAATTCGGTTAAGGGAATAATACTCCGATGTTGTAAGAATTTCTTGACCTGCTTCGAAAGTGGATGGGTAGATTGAAATACGAGCGAATAAATAGCATCCCATTCTGTATCGTTCAAATCACGGTTGAAATGAACGCTAGGTTCTTGTTGACTTTGTAAGGTTAACGTGCCTGTTTTGTCAAAAACCAAGGTATCCACTTGGGCCATTCGCTCGAATGTTTGAATGTCTTTGATGAAAAAGTTAAACTTGGCTAGCCACCTGATTCCGTGTCCTAAAGCGAAAGGATACGAAACGGCCAAGGCGCAAGGACAGGCAATGACCAGAATACTCACCACCGCATTTGACCAGCGGCTTTGATCCACGTTGAACCAATAGATTCCCGCAAACGTGGCTAAACTTAACAGTATCACGGTGAAATACATCCCCACTTGGTTCGCAAAGTTCTCCCAGTTTTCTGTTTTGTGATTCGGATCTTTAAAGGCTTGTTGTTCCCAAAGCTGTGTTAAATGACTTTGGTTCAGCTCTTTGCTGATTTGAATTTCGATAGCTTCCCCTAGGTGTTTGCCACCTGCATAAATAGATTGACCTGCTTGAATAGGTATTAATTCGCTTTCGCCGGTGACAAAGCTGTAGTCCATTTGACTTTGGCCCTTTAGTAAATAGGCATCAGCTGGAATAATCTCTTGATTTCGAATCAATAAACGATCCCCCACCTGAATCTCTTCTAAGGGTGCTGTTTCCTCTTTCCCATTCGCGATTTTGGTGACCACTAAAGGAAAGTAGGCTTTGTAATTGCGTTCAAACGAGAGGAAATCAAAGGATTTCTGCTGGAACCACTTCCCTATTAATAGGAAGAATATCAAGCCAGAAACGGAATCGATGTAGCCAGCCCCAGTATGCGATAAAATTTCAAATACACTACGACCATATCCCACCAGAATACCTAGTAAAATGGGTAATTCAATGGTCATTTTGCACAATTTTAGGTGCGCATAGACATTACTAAAATAGTCCGAACCGGAATAGAATACGGCCACGCTACCCAAAGCTAGATTCAGGTAACCAAATAAAGCCTGAAGAGATCCATCGTCAATTCCTAAATATTCTGGAAAGCTAAATAGCATCGCATTCCCAGCACAAAAACCGGCGATTCCAAGCTTTAGAAATAGCTTTTTTTGATCATTATTTTGCGGTTTTTCTTCCGCATTCGAGATATGCGGTTCATACCCTAAGCTCGCAATTAAGGTGGCTAAGGCGCCTAAACTAAGTTGATCTTCTTTAAACCAAACTGTTAAATCCTTCTTCCCAAAATTCAAACTTGTCTTAATAATCTGTGGATTCAATTTTTGCAGGTTTTCTAATAGATATAAACAAGAGCGACAGTGAATAGCTGGCAGGTGGAAGCTAACTTTGGAAAAATCTGCATTCGAAAAGGTGATTAAACGATCCCTGAATGCTTTGTTGTTAAGAAAATCAAAATTCTTATCAATAGGAGAAATGCCCGGGTTAAGATCGCAGTTGTAATATTCTTCTAGGTGATTATCATTCAGTAACTCGTAAACTTGTTCGCAACCATGGCAACAAAAAGTCTTTTCTTGATGAATGATAGGCGTTTCTGAACATTCATCTCCACAATGATAGCATATTACCTCTTCAAGAACCTCCGTGTACATGTGTAAAATCTAATGTTCAAATTTCCGGAGATTCAGGCTTGATTTTCGTGACAAATAGCACATTGAAAACTGATGAACGTCAGGTATTGAAACCTTTCATCCCTCTAATTTCGCATTGTTATTTAAGCCAATGAACAATTTTTCAGATACGGAACGGAAAGTGTTAGCTAGTGGAATCGAACTCCGCTACTTGCCTGATGAATATTTATTTCGTCAAGGCCAAAAAGCAGAATTTGTATTTTACCTGCAAGAAGGCAGCCTCGTGTTAGAAGGACCGGCTGGCTTTGTGACCATCGATCGGAAAGGTGTTTTTATTGGAATTGAGGAAGCAATCGAAGAGAAAAAGCATTTGTATTCTGCTATGACTTCGAGTTATTCACAATTTTTAGTTTTTGAGCGGAAGTATTTCAAGCAGTTGATCGATGAATTCGATTTAGCACTTCCCTATTTTGAGTATAAAAAAGCGGAATTAAATGAACTATTAAAAAAGGTTCAGCAGAAGTACGCTACGGTATAAGGGTTTAGAGTGGTATTTAATTGGGTTTCGGCTCCCTTTTGCTTTTAGCGGAAGGGAGCTTTATTGTAAAGGACTATCCTTTTCCTTTTTCAGGGTATTATAGACCATTTTGTCTAAAAAACCATTCATCCATTTATTCAGGAATACGGTTAATTTCCCTTGGAAAGTGAGAACAAGTGTCTTCTTTTTAGCATCGTAAGCTTCAGCGATACGTTTAGCCACTTCTTCCGCGGACATCATTTTTCCTTCATCGCGCATCGAGTCTCCCGTGATTTTTCCTTCACTGTTTAAGGAAGCGGCTCTAATATTGGAGGCGGTGAATCCAGGGCAAGCAATTAATACATGGACCCCCGTTTCTAATAACTCCGTTCTTAGCGCTTCTAAGAAACCATTCATCGCGAATTTAGAAGCGGAATAACCTGTTCTTACTGGAAGTCCGCGGTAGCCGGCGATGGAAGAAATACCAATGATTCCACCTTTTACGGCTTTTATATGAGGTATTGCGGCATGGGTGGCGTAAACCGTACCCCAAAAATTAATGTCCATCACTTGCTTCAATACTTTCAGGTCCACGGTCTCAAACATCGATCGCATCGAAATACCTGCGTTATTGATTAATAGATCAATTCTGCCATATAGTTGCATCACCTGATCTACCATTGCGCGGGTTTGCTCCTCAGAGGCTGAGTCGCAAGCGATACCTTTGGCAATTATGCCTGCAGCTTGTAATTCTGCTTCTGCCGCGTTCAGATTTTGCTCATTTCTACCTGTGATAACGATCTGAGCTCCTTTTCTGCCGTATTCAAAGGCTAATGCTTTTCCGATGCCTGAACTAGCTCCCGTGATGATAACTACTTGATTCTTCATGTGAATTAATTTCCTTGCGAAGTTAAGGTTTTATCTTGAATTGGTTGGCTTGCCCATATAAAGCCGTATTTTTGTGCACATTTTTAGCAGCATGAGTAAGAAAAAAGAAAAGAAAGCCCCTGTGGTGTTGGAGCAAATTGCGATTTTGGATTTTGCCGCTGAGGCAAAGTGTATTGCCAAAGTAAATGATGAAGTGATTTTTGTACAAGGCGCTGTCGCTCCTGGCGATATCGCTGATTTACGTATTTTGAAGTCCAAAAAAAGCTTCAAACAAGCCCAAGCCATCAACATCCAACCGCTTTCTAAACACCGCACAGACGTTGCCTGTAGTCATTTTGGTATTTGCGGCGGTTGTAAGTGGCAACACGTTTCCTACGAAGCTCAAACCGCCTTTAAAGCGCAACAAGTTAAAGACAATTTGACCCGCATCGCTAAAGTTAAATTGCCCGAATTTCAACCCATTCTAGGTTCAGAGGAGACATATTACTACCGCAATAAATTAGAATTTACCTTTTCTTGTGCCCGCTGGCTGACGGAAGATGAAATCGGTAAAGAAGATTTAGGATCGATGAATGCCTTGGGATTCCATGTTCCAGGCCGTTTTGATAAGATTTTACCTGTCGATCATTGTTACTTGCAACCTGATCCATCTAATGCGATTCGCAATGGAGTTCGTGATTTTGCTGAAGTGAATGGAATCTCCTATTATGAATTAAAAAATCAAAAAGAAGGAGCCTTACGTAATCTCATCATCCGAAATACGGTGACAGGAGAATGGATGGTAACTGTTCAGTTTGCCTATGCCACGGAAGACGAAATTAAATTGGTTATGGAATACGTAAAGTCAACATTCCCGATGATCACGTCTTTGAATTATGTAGTTAACCAAAAAGGGAACGACACCTTCCATGATTTAGAAGTCGTTTGCTACCACGGAAAACCTTTTATGGTCGAAACAATGGAGGATTTGAAGTTCCAAATAGGCCCGAAATCTTTCTTCCAAACCAATGCCAAGCAAGCCCTAAAATTATACCAATTAGTGCGTGAATACGCTGATTTACAAGGAAATGAAGTCGTTTATGACCTATATACTGGTACAGGAACAATAGGATTATTCTTAGCGAAACATTCGTCTAAAGTTGTCGGACTCGAATACGTAGAGATGGCCGTGGAAGATGCCCGTATTAATGCCGAATTAAATGGTATCAAGAATGCAACCTTCTTTGCCGGGGATATGAAGAAAGTTTTGACAGAAGAATTTATTGCTATTCATGGCGCTCCAGATGTCATTATTACCGATCCTCCACGTGCAGGAATGGATCTAGATGTCGTGAATCAAATCTTAGCTGTTAAGCCAAAGAAAATCGTTTATGTTTCTTGTAATCCGGCTACGCAAGCCCGCGATTTAGCCTTATTGGATGTTGCCTATGAAGTAGATGTCGTTCATCCGGTGGATATGTTCCCGCAGACGCATCATGTGGAGAATATTGTGAGGTTGAAACTTAGAGCCTAGAATATTTCATTACGCGATTCCGAAATTGTGCTGCGCAATAATTTCTTGAACCGCGCAATAAAATATTCTAATGCCTAATTTGACTCTACTCTAACTAATTTGAAATGCAAAAAGGGCGATTAATCGCCCTTTTTTTATCTCTACTCTCTACTCTCTACTCTAAAACGGAGTGTTAAGTGGATCATAATCCTCCGGCGGTAAATTCATCTTACTTCCTTTGAAGACAGAATCGTTACTAGACTCAAATGCGGATGTTTGATCACCTAGTGCACTTAAGTCGAAGTTACCACCTTCATTGTTTGAGAAAGGTTGGAAATCTAAATCACAGTATTTGGTGAATTTACCAATGAATTTCAGCCAAACGCTATCGAGTGATCCAGAACGGTTTTTGGCCATAATAATCTCTCCCATTCCCGTAATAGAGTTTCCTTGATCATCTGCTGTGATGCCATAGTATTCAGGGCGGTAGATAAACATAACTTGATCGGCATCTTGCTCGATGGCTCCAGATTCACGAAGGTCAGACAGTTGAGGTTTCTTGTTTCCTCCACGGGTCTCTGTAGAACGGTTTAATTGAGAAAGGGCAATGACTGGCACATCTAATTCTTTCGCTAATTGCTTCAGTGCACGGGAAATTTGGGCGATTTCTTGTTCGCGGTTACCGCTGGCTCCTTTACCCGAACTATCTCCAGTCATTAGCTGCAAGTAATCGATGACGATGAGGTCGATGCCTTTTTGGGCTTTCAAACGACGACATTTCGCTCTCAATTCTAAAATGGATAAAGCTGGCGTGTCATCAATAAACATATTCGCTTCGAACAATTTATTGATTTTCGTGTGTAATTGCTGCCATTCATGTGGCTCCAATTTTCCTTTACGAATTTTCTCTGCCTCAATCTCAGCTTCAGCCGAAATAATACGATTTACAAGCTGCACTGCGCTCATCTCTAGCGAGAATAGAGCCACAGAATGTCCAAAATCAACAGCAGCATTACGGCAAGCCGAAACGACAAAGGCCGTCTTACCCATACCTGGACGAGCCGCGATAATGATTAATTCTTGTCTTTGCCAGCCAGATGTCAATCGATCTAAGTCCGTAAATCCGGACGGAATACCTGTTAAACCACTTTTTTGTAATTGTTTCTTTTCTAATTCATCCACGGCCTTCTTCAAGATATCCGACATACTTTCGTAATTCTTACGGATATTGGATTCTGCGATGGTAAAAAGCTCCTGCTCCATTTTATCTAATAAATGAAACACGTCAGACGTGTCTTCATAAGATAGGCGTTGGATTTCAGAAGATATTTGAATAAGCTGACGCTTTAAATATTGCTCAATGATGATTCTAGCGTGGAATTCAACGTTCGAAGTGGAACTAACACGCGAAGTTAATTGAGCTAAGTAACTAGTGCCACCTGCTTTTTCTAGGCTACCGTTTTGCTTTAAAAAATTGTTAACGGTAAGTAAATCAACTGGTTGAGAAGCTTGGAATAAACCTTGAATGGCCTCAAATATCAACTGGTGTCCTTCTTTGTAAAAGGAGGCAGGTCTTAGTAATTCGATGACGTTTGCTAAGGGTTCTTTCTCTAACATTAATGCCCCTAATAAGGCTTCTTCTAGGTCAACCGCTTGAGGAGGTAATTTTCCTAAACCCAAATCGCTTAAACGCGTGGGCCCTGCTTGCGTACGAACGCCAGCAGACTGATTTCCTTTTTTATAAATGGATGAAGGGGTGTTAGATTCCATACCACAATTTTACGTTAAATTTTCAAAATTATCTTATAAAGGAAGATATTAAATTTCAAGAATTTCTTATTTTTACTCCCATACGATTTAAACCCATTTTTACTTGTTAGAAAAAATAATTTCCCTCTCAGAGGTCTCTCTAATTGACTTTTTAGGCGTAGCAAACGTAAATATCAATTTGTTGATAAACGCCTTTCCTCAGTCCAAAATCATTGCCCGTGGCGAACAATTAACCGTTCGCGGATCGAACGATCAAATTGCTTTAGTAGAAGCGATAGTGAACTCCTGTGTGGCTCATTTGGACAAACACCATACC
This sequence comes from Aquirufa lenticrescens, assembly GCF_019916085.1. Classification (NCBI taxonomy): domain Bacteria; kingdom Pseudomonadati; phylum Bacteroidota; class Cytophagia; order Cytophagales; family Flectobacillaceae; genus Aquirufa; species Aquirufa lenticrescens. Next base: position 2,212,548 of record NZ_CP049834.1, read on the forward strand.
CTCACTGAAAAACACATGCAAGCCTACATTGATGCGGTGTTGAATCCGACGGGTGAGGAATCAGAACAACCCTGGGTGGAGGATAAAGACGTGCTTCTTTTTGGCAATAAAGGAATCGTGATTAAGGCCAAAACTCCGAATCAACGTAAATTGGTCGATGCCGCTACCACGAATGACATCGTCTTTGCAATTGGACCTGCAGGTACAGGTAAAACCTATACTGCGGTGGCCTTAGCTGTAAAGGCATTGAAGAATAAAGAAGTTAAGAAAATTATCATCACTCGACCGGCAGTAGAAGCTGGTGAAAACCTGGGTTTCTTACCTGGGGATTTGAAAGAGAAAATTGATCCTTATTTGCGTCCCATTTATGATGCATTGGATGATATGATTCCCGCAGAGAAATTGAAATTCTATTTAGAAAATCGGACGATTGAAATTGCGCCTTTGGCCTATATGCGCGGACGTACCTTAAATAAAGCTTTTATTTTATTAGATGAGGCTCAAAACACCACTTCCATGCAAATGAAGATGTTTTTGACGCGTATGGGTATCCAATCGAAGACGATTATTACGGGTGACAAATCCCAAGTCGATTTACCTAAAAACCAAACATCAGGTCTAGGAGAAGCAGAACGTATCCTTTCTGGAATTAATGGAATTGCCTTTGTCGAATTGGACGGTTCAGACGTTGTTCGTCACCGATTAGTGCGTAAAATCATCGAGGCATATGGAAAGCAAGAAAAATAGGATCATTCAGGCGATTAGTCCGGAAGAAATCGAACAGGTATTTGCCATTCGGACGGAAGTGTTTGTCGAAGAACAAAAGTGCTTGCCGTCTGAGGAATTTGATGAGTTAGATGCAGTAGCCAAACATTATTTACTGTTTGAAGACGCCACACCAGTGGCAACGGGTCGATACCGCAAAACAGAAAAAGGAATTAAGGTGGAGCGAATCGCTACGTTGGAGTCAGCCCGCGGTAAAGGCTATGCCTCTCTGATTATACAGCATATTTTTGAAGAATCAGCTATAGAATATCCCGATTGTCATCATTACTATTTACACGCTCAAGTTTCCGTTATGCCTTTGTATGCTTCTTTAGGATTTCAGCCTTATGGAGATACGTTTATTGAGGCGGATATTGTGCATCAAGCGATGGAGCTAGACAGTGGTCAGTGGACAGTAGACAGTGGGCAGTAAAAACGCTGAAGTCAAAGTGGATTGTTTGTAAATAAAAAAGCCAGAACAATGTTCCAGCTTTATTATTTAACTAATTCTGTCTACTGCCGACTGACCACTGCCGACTAAAAAGGCAAATCATCCCCACTCTCAGCCGCTAATGGAGGAAATTGGTATCCGCCTGCTGCTGGTGTAGGCTCCACTCCTGCTGGGATTGAACCAGTGCGATCTAACCGATATGCACGGATTTCAGTGTACCAACGTTCGTTGTATTCTCTTGATTCTACGTTGAATTGTACTTTTACGATTTCGCCCTCTTGAACCGGACCTAAATCTTGTGTTTTATCACCCCAAACTGACATACATACCTTTTTAGGGTATTGATCTTGTGTTTCGATCACAAATTCTTGTTTGATCCAGTTGGTGCCGTTTTTACCTGTTCCTGTAACCTCAGGTAATTTCTTGATTAATTTTCCGCTTATTTCTAAAGCCATTGTACTGATTTTTTTGAGTTCTGTAATTCTTGGCAAGTAAGTAAATAATTGGTAATTTTACTAACCGTTTTTGGCGATGTGGTGAAATTGGTAGACACGCTACCTTGAGGTGGTAGTGCCGTTAAGGTTTGGGAGTTCGAATCTCCCCATCGTCACTTAAATTTTTGTTTAATCTGTAAATCATGTTGAAGATGAAACCTTACAGTGTATTGCTCTACTATAACTATACTCCTATTCCTAATCCGGAAGAGTACCGTGTAAAACACCACCTTTTTTGTATTGAGAATAACCTTTTGGGACGTATTATCGTCGCTGCAGAGGGTTTAAATGGAACCGTTTCTGGTTTGAAAGCTGACTGTGATGCTTATATGCGTTGGCTAGAAGCTGATCCCATCTTTGCCGGAACTGATTTTGACTTTAAAGTAGATTATCACGAAGCGCATTCGTTTAATAAACTGCATGTTCGTGTAAAAAATGAAATTGTGCATTCTGATTTAGGAGTTGATCCTCGCGTTAGAACAGGCAAGCATCTGAAGCCGAAGGAATTCAAGCAATTATTGAAGAATGACCCAGATGTTGTCTTAGTGGATATGCGTTCGAATTATGAGCACGAATTAGGTCGTTTTAAAGGCGCCTATACGTTTGATATGGAGAATCTGCGCGATTTACCTGATCATGTGCAGGAGATTGAGCATTTGAAAAACAAAAAGGTCATAACTTATTGTACGGGTGGGATTAAGTGTGAAAAAGCATCTGCCTATCTCATTGAAAAAGGATTTACGGATGTCTATCAATTGCACGGAGGTATCATTAAATATGGTCTAGAAGAAGGTGGCGAGGATTTTGATGGTTCATGCTATGTTTTTGATAACCGAGTAGCGACGCCGGTTAATTCGGTCAATCCGGAGATTGTATCTGAATGCCATGTTTGTCATACGAAATCTGATCACATGGTTAATTGTGCGAATCCGGAATGCAATGAGCATTTAGCTATTTGCCCATCTTGTCTTAAAGAGATGGAAGGCGCCTGCTCTCCTGAATGTAAAGAACACCCTCGAAAGCGGCCTTACAATGAGAAAGGATATTATTCCAAAAACTCAGTGGGTTATTCTCCTGAATTAGGATTCAAATCTTTTAAACGGACAGAGAAAATAGAAAAACAAAAAAAGGCTCAGTTATGAGCCTTTTTTATTTCTTGGATGTGGTATTCCTGGATGAGAGCTGGAGTCTCGGGACTTAGTGTAAAATACACTTCGGCACTTCCTTTTTCTCCATCGACCCGAAAGGTGCCTCTCAGGTTATTTTCTGGTTCAATCTCTTGAATGGACCGAATGGCTCCTATTTTTCCAAAGATAGCCTTTGCTTCAGCTGCTAACTTTTCGGGGAAATAATCGAGGAAGAAGTTTTCGGCAAAAATCCCCTTTTCAGTCGCGTTCTTCCAATCCGGTAATAAGCGGACTAATTCTGCTTGTCTTTGCTTTAAAATAGCAGATGCCAGTAATTTTCGTGGACTCAGCTTAGTTGAAGAAATTAGGGAATCTAGCACTTTAAGGTTGATAAAACTCGCTGGTGCATAGGTCACGTTCGCGAAAGAGATGATGCCTAAATCATAATCTGGATAAATGCGCCAATTACTTCCAAAACCCGGTAATCCTCCTGAATGTCCCAAAGAGCGTCTTCCTTGATCATCTTGTAGGAAACTTAAACCATAGCCATAGGAAGTAAAGGAACTACCGATTCGGCCGTTTGGATAGGTGTATTTGGGATTAAACCCGCTGATGTTCCATGGGAATTGCATTTCTCGTAAGGAACTACGTTTAAGTGGGCCTTTTTCTGTTTCATCTCGCTCTGGCCAGGCAGATAAGTGCAAAGCAGTGTATTTGCTGAAATCTTCCAAAGTAGTGATCAATCCCCCCATCGCACCATAGGCTCCATCGTGCTCCATGGGTTGTTTCACCCATTTATTATCTAACCAACGGTATCCATAGGCTAATTTGTTTGCGGGGACTTCACTGTATTCCCAATAGGTATTATTCATTCCTAAGGGCTTGAAAATGTGTTCTTGAATGTAAGATTGGTAGCTTTGACCGCTTACGTTTTTGATGATCAAACCTAACATCGCAAATCCCATATTGCTATATTCATAGCTAACGCCTGGGTTTGTAGAGAAGGTGATTCCTTTTTTGATCATCGATTTGAAGGTTTCATCTGAAATGCCTAATTGGCGATCTCCCCACGGATTATCTTCGGGAAATCCAGCCGCATGGGTTAATAAATGACGAATGGTGATGACAGGGGCATCTTTTGTTAGAGATTGAGTCGACTTTAATTCTGGAATGTAATTAGCTGCCGGATCATCTAAGCGTAATTTGCCTGCGTCTCTCAGCTGAAGAATGGCCATACTGGCAAAGCTTTTAGACATCGAAGCAATGCGAAAATCAATCGTCTTGTCGGCCTTTATGCCGTTCTCTATTTGAGCAAGACCTAGTGCATTGGAATGAATCAAACGCCCTTGGTAAACAATTCCATAAACGAGACCAGGCATTTTAGAAAGGTTCGCTTGTTGTTTGAATAAGGAATCAAGCGTGGGAATGAATGAACGAATCTTTTCATCATTTGTTTGAGCGCTAAGACTGAAAGTTGCCGCAAGGAGGAAGAATAGGAGTTTTTTCATCGTTTCTTTTTGGCTAAATTCTCCTGAACTCTAAATAAGGTAATCTCTTTAATGAGTTCCAATGGCATAGGCGAATGATATGGAAATTTAATCGCTCCTTTTGAACCCTCGTAGGGAGCTAATTCTTGTACAAAATTCTTAATCCCGCTAGGTGTTGGATAAAAACCTAAATGGTTATTCCAGGCCGCAAAGTGGATTAAATTGCCATTTAACTTGAAAGTGGGCATCCCGTAAGACATCGTTTCTTCTGTTTCCTCCGGTACGACCGAACGAATCGCATCACGGACTTCGATTAAAATTTTCTGCGTGGCCTCCGGAAAGGTCTTAATGTATTCTTCCATGAATATTAGGCTAATTGTCTGTGTCTAACGAATAAAAATAAGGGGAATGCAAAGGCAAAACCTATTAAAACGGTTGCCAATAAATAAAGGTACAAGCATTTGATTTTAATACGTAATCCCTCTACTAGTATAAAAAAGGTGCCAGCGATGGCGCCGGTCCAAAAATCACAACTTAGACTTTTTGCATAAGGGTTAGTTGTCCAGGTGCTTTGGACAAAATCAATGACATTAAATTTTCCGTTGTTCAGCATCATTCCCTCATATACGTAATAAAAGGTAATACTCCCGCCTACAAGGGAAAGAACTAAATAGAGATAGTGTGCATTTTTCATAAGATTGATTTTATGGTGATATTGCGTCCTCGCATTTCGATGCGATCCCCTACTCTTTTGCCCTTTAATTCGACTCCAAGTGGTGATTCAATGGAAATGGCATAAATGGAATCCAGTTTGCCGTATCCAATGGAGATAAAATAGGTTTCTTGATCTGTCTCTACGAGGCTACCCTCTGAAATGACCACAGAAGCAGGTAAATCCGCTATTCTGTCTAATTTGGCAATAGAATTAAGTGTATTATCTACCAAAGCACTTAGCTTATCCATCTCTCGCTGCATCATTTCTCGACCTGTCTCAAATTTATCTCCGGCACTACTTTTGGTGTCAGAATCTCGGGATTCTTTGGCCAAAAGATACTCTCGACGGGCTTCTTCTAGTGTATTTTCTAAAATGGAACGCAGATTTGCCTGTATTTGAGACTTAGAGCTTTTCATGAATGACTTATTACATTGGAAAATTATCAATAAATTTGCGCATGACCTATTTCTCTCCCACAGACTTGATTATTAATCCGGACGGAAGTTCCTATCATTTGAACTTGCGGCCTGATCAAATTCCAGATACCCTTATTTTGGTAGGTGATCCAGAGCGTGTCCCCACTGTTTCTGCCTTTTTTGATGAAGTCATTGAAATCGTTCATAAAAGGGAATTTGTGACTCATTTAGGCGTTTTAAAGGGTAAGAGGATTGGTGTGTTATCCAGCGGTATTGGTGCGGATAATGTGGAGATTGTGATGAATGAATTAGATGCTTTGGTTAATATTGATTTTGAAACACGACTAGTGAAATCTGAAAAAAGATCTTTAAGGCTCATCCGAATCGGTACATCTGGAAGTATACAAGCTAGTATCCAAGTGGATTCGATTTTGATTTCAGCTGCAGCTATCGGATTTGATAATTTAGCCCAATTCTATGGTTTTGAATCTGCTATGTCGATATCCGAAGATGTTTTAACCGCTTGGACTAAAGCAATTGATTATCCATTGCCTCTCTATGCAGCCAAAGCTAGTGCTTCTCTTTGCGCGCAATTTGCGCCTTTAAATGCGTATAATGGCGTTACCTTAACGGCACCAGGATTTTATGCACCGCAAGGACGCACGATAAGAATGCAATCGATAAGACCTGATTTTTTAGAGAAGGTCGCTGCGGCTAAGTTAGGTGAACAAGAAATAACTAATATCGAAATGGAAACCGCAGCCTATTACGCCTTTGGGGGTGCTATGGGGCACGAAATGATTTCATTGAATGCTATTTTAGCAAATCGAATTACAAACGAATTTTCGAAAGATCCGGAGGGACAAATTAGGTCTTTGATCGAGAAAGCTATAGCATTAATCGCATAACGTAATCATCCATCACATAGCCGTTGCCTATGTCTAGGATTATTTCACGGTCTTTGATGAAACCTTTCTTCAGGTAAAATTCTACCGCGGAGTTATGTTTGTTAACGTTTAAGTAGATAGATGTAAGGCCCATCAATCGAGCTTGATGACTAATCTGTTCAATAATAAAGCTTCCAGCACCTTTTTGTTTGACGGATGGTCGTAAATAGAGTTTATGCAATTTACCATCAGTCTCTGAGGTCTTTTCGAAAGCACAATAGCCGATCGCCGCACCATCCATTTCTAACAGGGAGAACAAGTGAATTTGAGAGCTAATTAATTCCGCGTTGTACATCATCGGAATCATGTACAAAGTTTGCTCCTCCGTTAAAATATGACCATAGGTAGGTCTCCAGGCTTCTTCTGCTATTTCTTGAATAAGGGGAATGTCTTCGAGCGTCGCTTTGCGTAAAATCATAGCCAAAATTTGTAAATTGCAGTCAAAATAGCAACATATGAAGCCACTTATTCTCATCGCAAACGACGATTCGATCTATTCCAAAGGTATCCGCGTTTTAATGGAGATCATGTCCGAAATGGGCGAAGTCGTTGTGGTGGCTCCAGATACGCATCAATCCGGTATGGGTCATGCGATTACGTTGGGTGAACCGTTGCGCGTGGAGAAGACGAATAATTTTGGAGAGCATATTCAATCCTATAAATGTTCTGGAACTCCTGCTGATTGCGTGAAGATCGGTAAACACCAAATTCTAAAAGGTCGAAAAATTGATTTAGTCGTTTCGGGTATTAATCACGGTTCGAATGCTTCGATTGCGGTATTGTATTCAGGAACCATGTCTGCGGCCATCGAGGCAGCCATGGAAGGCATTCCTGCTATTGGATTCTCTCTTTGTGATTTTGCTTCAGATGCGGATTTCTCCCACTGCCACGATTATATTATCAAAATTTGTCAACAAGTGCTAGTTCACGGATTACCTAAAGGACTCACATTAAATGTAAATTTCCCGGCGCATTCTTCGCTACCATTACAAGGTATAAAAGTGGTAAAGCAAGCTAATGCCATCTTTAGAGAGCGTTTCGAAGAGCGAAAAGACCCTTACGGAAAGCCTTATTATTGGATGGATGGGGATTTGTACAACGAGGATTTGAACAACAACACCGATCTAGATGCTCTAGCAGAAAATTATGTAAGCATCGTACCTGTCAAATATGATTTGACCGATTATGATGAGCTAAAGCAAATGCAAAGCTGGGATCTTTAAGAGCGTCAATACACTTAGTGCATCAGTAATCTGTCCATTTTGAGCCATTTCGATCGCTTCTTTCAAAGGAAGTTTTCGAATTTTTAATTGTTCGGTTTCTTCTGGGCAGGCTTGGTGTTGGCTGAGGTTTTGGGCCAAATACATCACCGCTTTCTCATCACTCACCGAATTCGAAAGGTACACCTCCCCTAGTTCTGTCCATTCCGTTGCGATTAGTCCTGTTTCTTCCAATAATTCGCGTTTAGCAGCGGCTAAAGTGGATTCGCCGGATTCAATGGAACAACCACCCTCTGGAACCTCCCAAGAATAGGCATTCAAAGTATAGCGGTATTGACCAACTAAATAAGTGAAACCCGCTGAGTCGATAGCCACAATAGAAATAGCCGTATTTTTAAAATGGACTTTTCCATAAATTCCGGGATTACCGGCTGGATTCAAGACTTCATGGTGTTCCACTCGAATCCAAGCATTCTCGTAGGCTGTTTCTTGATTTAGTGTTTTCCAAGGATTGTTTTCCGTTTCCATCCGGTAAAAATACTATCTTTGTCTTAATGAAACAGCGGCTTGTCCTTCTTTCTTTTGTCGTTTCGGTGCTCATCATGGCCGCGAAGTTTGCCGTCTACTATGCGAGTGGATCCACGACTTTATTAACAGATGCGTTAGAGTCGATTATCAATGTAGTTGCCGCGTGTTTTGCCTACTATTCGATCTATTTAGCGTCCTTACCAAAGGACTTGAACCATCCCTATGGTCATGGAAAAATTGAATTTTTTGCCTCCGGATTAGAGGGGGTACTTATTCTTTTAGCCGCTGCTTATATTTTCCTTCACGCTTCACAGCATTTGTATACCTCGCCTGAGCTAAAGAGTTTGGATGTAGGTATGGCCGTTTCTTTCATTTCTGCAGGGGTAAATGGCTTAATGGGTTATTTTTTAGTCCAAAAAGGCCGCTCCTCCCATTCTCCTGCCCTGATCGCAGATGGTAAACACCTGCGTCTAGATGCCTATAATGGAATTTTAGTCGTTGCTGCTTTGGCGCTTACTTATTTTACCCACTGGTTTTGGGTGGATTCAGTGGCATCCTTTTTATTCGCTGGCTTTATGTGCTGGCAAGGCGTTCATTTGATTCGAGAGTCTGTGGCTGCCTTAATGGACGAAACAAACCCTGCCTTATTTCAAAAGGTGACTGACTGGGTGGTAGCAAACAAAAAAGAAGAATGGATTGATTTACACAATTTGCGCGTGCAACAATATGGCGGAGATTTGCACATCGATTGCCACTTAACTTTGCCTCGTTATTGGGATTTAAATAGAACACACGAGGAAATACACGCCTTTGAAGAAATGTTAGGCGAATTACAAGCAACCCACGTGGAGATATTCGTCCACGCGGATCCTTGTTTAGATGAGTGTTGTAGTCATTGTACTATCGCCGATTGTGCAATAAGAAAAGCTCCATTTTCGAAGAAAATAGAGTGGAATCAGATGAATTTGGCCTTAAACCAAAAACACTTTAACGAAAAATTAGCTGGTTCTTAACTCGTTCTTAGGGACCCGATTCCTCCGTCTACCCCAATAATTTGTCCTGTAATCCACGAGTTAGCTGGATTTAACAAGAATGTCGCTAGATTAGCTACGTCTTCTGATTGTCCCACGCGTCCTAAAGGATGTCTTTTTCCGCCTGCTTCGATTTTCTCCGGAGAATTTAATAGAGCTCCAGCTAATGGAGTTTGTGTTAAAGAAGGTGCAATGGCATTCACTCTAATTTTGTTAGCCGCTAGTTCTGCTGCTAAAGAACGTGTTAAACCCTCAATAGCTCCTTTAGCGCTCGCAATCGAAGCGTGAAAGCCCATGCCTGTTTGAACGGCCACGGTACTGAAAAGGACAATCGATGAAGTGGTAGACTGTTTTAATGCCGGTAAGAGCGCTTGAATTACACGAACCGCACCTAACACGTTGATCTGAAAGTCTTTCTCAAAATCTGCCGAAGTCAAGCGATGAAAGGGCTTTAAATTAATGCTTCCTGGACAATAGGCGATTCCGTCTACAGGTCCGGTGATGGCAGCAATGGCTGAATCATCAGCTCCTAAGGCATCCCAAGTATAATTTTCTACTCCATTGATTGAAGATGGATTTCTAGAGAAGTTAATCACCTCGTGGCCAGCGGTAAGCAAAGCGGTAGCAATGGACTCACCAATTCCTTGGCTAGCCCCAACAATAATGTATTTCCCCATAATTTAGGCTTGAATAGATTGTAAGAATTCTCTTCTGGTATTGTCCTCTTGGAATTTACCACCATAGTAGGAAGTAATGGTAGAGGTTGCCTCGTCTTTTACTCCTCTAGAGGAGACACATAAGTGTTTTGCATCAATAAAAACAGCTACGTGATCTGTTTTCAAGACTCTCTGAAGATGCTTCGCAATTTGCATCGTTAGACGTTCTTGAACCTGCGGTCTTTTGGCATAAAACTGTACAATGCGATTCAATTTCGAAAGGCCAATCACTTGTCCAGAAGAAATATACGCGATGTGCGTCTTACCCATGATAGGTACGAAATGATGCTCACAATTAGAATAGAACGAAATGTTCTTTTCGATCAGCATTTCATTGTACTGGTACTTGTTCTCAAACAAGGCTACTTTAGGCTCATTAGCAGGATTCAACCCACTAAAGATTTCCTCTATGTACATTTTAGCTACTCTCTTAGGAGTGCCACGTAATGAATCATCTGTCAAATCTAACCCTAAGGTTAACATGATTTCACGGAAATGCGATTCAATGATGGCTATTTTCTCCGAATCAGAAAGATCAAAAGCATCCTCCCTCATCGGTGTTTCGATAGAGGTGGCTACATGATTATCTCCAATTTCCTCGTCAGTTAACAAGAAACGGTCGGTATCAATTAGCAGGGAATTCAACGAAATTTCTTTCTGTTTCATACAATCTGATTTTTAAATCTAATTTAGAAGGGAGTTTAGCCCTCAGTTTATTATAAATCACCATGACGATGTTTTCGGCGGAAGGATTCAAATTAGCGAACTCAGGTACGTCTAAATTTAAATTCTTATGATCGAATTTTTTGCAAACCTCTGTTTGGGCTAAATCCGATAAAAACTTCGTATCAATGACATAACCCGTTTCCGGGTCAATTGTTCCGGTTACCTGTATAATAATTTCATAATTATGTCCATGGTAGTTCGGATTGTTACATAAACCGAAAATTTCTTTGTTTTTCTCTGCTGTCCAAAGTGGATTATGCAAACGATGTGCAGCATTGAAATGTTCTTTTCGGAATACGGTAACGCGTGGGGCTTCAGTCATTTTTTCTAAATTCTTATAAATTTAAAGTATTTTCCTTAAATTTCATCTTTATAACACCTATTAGACCTATCATTAACAAAATGAAAAGAAGGAAGTTTATTTCCGATTCCTTAGTATATACCTCTGGTACCGCTTTATTTCCCACTTTCCTACGACAGTTACCTGAAGAACAAACAAAAGTGCGTTTAGGTTTTATTGGCGTCGGATTAAGAGGCCAAAATCACCTCGAAATGGCCATGTATCGACCAGATGTTGAGGTGGTAGCTATTTGTGATATCGATCCTAAAGCCATTGACATCGCTTTAAAGATGGTTTCCGACAAAGGACGCCCCGCTCCTGCTGTCTATGGAAAGACAGAAAAAGATTTTGAAAACTTAGCCAAGCGTACAGATATCGATGGTGTGGTGATTGCGACTCCTTGGGAGTGGCACGTTCCTATGGCCTTAGAAGTGATGAAGCAAGGCAAATACGCGGGCGTAGAAGTATCTGCGACTGTAACCTTGAAAGAATCGTGGGATCTCGTGAATATGTACGAGAAAACGGGTTCTCATTGCATGATTTTGGAGAATGTGTGTTACCGTCGGGATGTTCTCGCGACGTTGAATATGGCTCGCCAAGGGATGTTTGGAACCTTAAATCACGTACAATGTGGTTACCAACACGATTTACGTGAAGTGAAATTCAATGATGGAAAGCAAGCCTATGGTGGCGGTGTGGAGTTTGGGGAGAAAGGTTTTTCGGAGGCCAAATGGCGTACCCAGCATTCTGTCGACAGAAATGGTGATTTGTATCCGACGCACGGTTTAGGACCGGTGGCTGAGATGTTGAATATTAACCGTGGAAATCAGTTTGCCTATTTAACAGCGATGGCCACTCCTGCTTTGGGATTACATAAGTACATCGTTGAAAAAGGAGGCGCGGATCATCCGAATGCGAAAGTGGATTTCAAATGTGGCGATATTGTCCAAACAATGATTAAATGTGTCAATGGGGAAACTATTCTCATTACACATGATACCAATTCTCCACGTCCTTATTCTTTAGGTTTCCGAGTTCAAGGAACGAAAGGTTTATGGATGGAAGATAATAAATCGATCTATTTAGAGGGTGTTTCTCCAAAAGCGCATCGCTGGGAAGAGGCAAAGCCTTATTTAGAGAAATACGATCACCCCTTATGGAAAGCGCACGCAGCTGATGCGGAGAATGCAGGCCACGGTGGTATCGATTATTTTGTGTTAAGAGCCTTTATCGAGGCAATTAAGGCGAAAGTAGCTCCACCAATCGACGTATATGATGCGGCGGCTTGGTCTGCCATTGCGCCACTTTCTGAGGAGTCCATTAAGAAAGGCTCCGCTCCTATCCAAATACCTGATTTTACACGTGGTAAATGGAAAAAAAATCAACCTATTTTTGCTTTAAACGATCAATACTAAACCTATGAACCAATCTAAAAACGTAAACGGACCTCTATTAATAATCGGTATTCTCTTCTTTGTCTTTGGTTTTGTGACCTGGGTTAATTCGGTTTTAATTGCCTTCTTTAAGGATGCTTTTCAGTTAAATAACTTCGACTCGCTCTTGGTTACCTTCGCTTTCTTTATCTCTTATTTCGTGATGGCGATTCCGTCTTCCTGGGTTTTAGCAAAAACAGGTTTTAAAAAAGGGATGTCGCTTGGATTATTAGCCATGGCTGTGGGAACCTTATTATTTATTCCAGCCGCTCAAATGGCCAATTATCCGATGTTCTTGTTCGGTTTATTCGTGATAGGAACTGGGCTTGCACTCTTGCAGACGGCTTCAAACCCTTACGTAACAATTCTAGGACCTGCAGAATCTGCTGCTCAAAGAATCTCAGTTATGGGGATTTGCAATAAGGTGGCGGGTATTTTGAGTCAGTTCATTTTTGGTGGATTGTTTCTTTCAAGCGCTGTGGGTGGATCTGAAAAATTAGCGATTGTGATTATGCCTTATGGTATAATGACCGCGGTTTTAGTAGTGTTAGCGGTTTGGGTGTGGTTCTCCTCTTTGCCTGAGGTGGAAGCGGAGGAATCTGTGGTGGAAGCCGGAAATGCAAAGTCAAGTGTTTGGGCCTACCCTAGTCTAGTTTTAGGCTTGGTAGCTTTCTTTTTATATGTAGGTGTTGAAGTGATTGCTGGTGATACGATTATTAATTACGGAGTTTCTCAAGGATTTAGTCAGGATGTTGCCAAAAGCTTCACGACCTATACTTTATATGGAATGTTAGCGGGCTATGTAATAGGTATCTTCTTTATTCCCAAATACTTAAGTCAACAAAAGGCTCTAAACTATTCCGCTATTTTAGGGGTATTGTTCTCAATAGGTGCTTTAACTCTTTCAGGTTTTATGTCTGTTTTGTGTTTAGCTCTTTTAGGCCTAGCGAACGCATTAATGTGGCCAGCTTTGTGGCCTTTAGCCATCAATGGTCTAGGTAAATTCACAAAAATAGGGTCAGCTTTAATCATCATGATGATTTCTGGAGGAGCTTTGATGCCATTATTGTATGGAAAGATCGCAGATCAAATCGGTAATACGCAGACAGCCTACGTTATATTGATTCCTTGCTATATTTTTATCTATTATTACGCAACAATTGGGCATAAAAAGAGTTCTTGGAAGTAGAATTGCCTATTTTTGCGTTTTGATCCTGTTATGTCTAAAATTTTGAATTTGATAGATCCCTTAATCGCTGATGGAAATCAGTATGCCTCATCGCTTTATGCGTATGAGAGACGCAGCACGATTCCAGTACAAATAGGTGACCTCTATTTAGGATCAGACTTTCCTATTCGGATTCAGTCGATGACTACGGTGGATACGATGGATACGTTGGGATCCATTGAGCAATCCATTCGAATGATCGATGCAGGTTGTGAATTAGTTCGCATTACGGCTCCATCTGTAAAAGAGGCCCAAAATCTCGAGAATATTCGTAAAGGATTGCGCGAACGTGGATATACCACGCCTTTAGTTGCTGACATTCACTTCACACCAAATGCAGCTGAATTAGCGGCCAGAATCGTGGAGAAAGTCCGCATTAATCCAGGTAATTATGCGGACAAAAAGCGCTTTGAAACAATTGATTATACCGATGCTTCTTATGCATCAGAACTAGACCGTATTCGGGATAAATTCCTTCCATTGGTTAAAATTTGTAAGGAATATGGAACTGCGATGCGTATTGGGACAAACCACGGTTCGCTTTCAGATCGCATACTAAGTCGTTACGGGGATACGCCTCATGGAATGGTTGAATCTGCTTTGGAATTCTTACGCATATGTGAGGATGAAAACTATTTCAACATCGTTCTTTCGATGAAATCGTCGAATACTCAGGTGATGGTGGAAGCCTATCGCTTATTGAGTAAAAAGTTGAAGGATGGCGGATTTAAGGCCTATCCAATGCACTTAGGGGTAACTGAAGCCGGTGATGGTGAAGATGGCCGTATTAAATCGGCTGTGGGTATAGGTACTTTATTAGAAGATGGATTAGGAGATACTATACGCGTTTCATTGACTGAAGATCCGGAATTTGAGATTCCAGTGGCACAAGACTTAGTCCGTCGGTATGATACGCGAGCAACGTCTCTGGATCCTATATCCCTATTTTCTGGCGATTCTGTAACTTTTGACTCCCCTATTCATCCTTTTGCGTATTCGCGAAGAAAGACTTCAGAAATTTTTTCGATTGGTGGACACCAAGTGCCTCGCGTAATCGCTGATTTCTCAACAAGGTCTAACATAACGATTGCCGATCTGAAGGCCATAGGCCATTTCTATTTGCCTGAACCGGATAAATGGGCGATGAATGATTTAGGAGCTGATTTTATTTATACAGGCCAGCAGTCACTCGATTTTATGTTGCCTAATGGCTTACGTCAAATTCAGGATGCTTCGGTTTGGACTCCTTCAGAATACGTTTATCCATTATTTGATTATGCAGCCTATCAAAATGCGACGAATAAGCACACCACATTGAATTTCGTTCAAGTGGACGCTGCAGAATTAACGGCAGGTGCTGATGTGTTTGATTCTACTTGCGTCATTCTTTTAAGTTCTACTAATGCGCATCAGATGCCGGCTATTCGCCGTGCCTTCTTCCATTTGATCGAAAAGGGTATGACGAATCCAGTCATTATTCATTTAAATTATACTTCTGTTTCTGATGATCAATTCCAATTGTTCGCTCCAACGGATGGAGGAGCCTTGTTTATTGATGGTTTAGGGGATGGATTAATGTTAAGTTTGAAACACTCGAAGAATAAAGAAGCGTTGTGTAATTCGACGAATTTTGGGACACTTCAAGCGAGTAGGATGCGAATTTCTAAAACGGAATATATTTCTTGTCCGTCTTGTGGTCGCACCTTATTTGACTTGCAAGAAACGACGGCAATGATTCGCCAAAAAACAGATCACCTAAAAGGCATCAAGATTGGAATTATGGGTTGCATCGTGAATGGCCCGGGAGAAATGGCGGATGCAGATTATGGATATGTAGGGATTGGAAAAGATAAAATTGCGCTCTATAAAGGGCAAGAAGTAGTGAAAAAGTCAGTTCCTGCCGTTTCTGCGGTGGATGAATTGATCACCTTAATAAAAGAAAATGGGGACTGGCGTGAGCCGTCTGTAAACGACTAGACTATGAGCAGATTAAGAGAACAGTTTAAGGTGGGTGAAGTTTTTACGTATTTTATTCGTGTCTTCCAAAAACCCAAACCAGGCGCTCCCGCGAATTTTAATATCCGTGCGATGCACACGATTAACAAGATTTCGATCTTGATGTTTATCGTTTGTTTGATTGTAATGACCTACCGCGCGTTTATTCGTTAGTTATTTCGTTCCATACAGGCACCAATTGGACTTTGCTTTTTTCAAAGCTGCGGCGTCCTTTGTTTTGCCTTTGACATAATCACATAAGAATTGATTCTCTTTAGGTCCTAAAGCGCCCGGCATGGAATTAATTAGTTCATCGATTACCTTCATCGCTTGAGAAGCTTTTCGTTGCTTGAAAAGCATATCCGATTCGACCATCCAGGTTCTTCGAACGATACTAGAACGATCTAATCCAGTTTTAGCCATCTGAACTTTCAATTTTGAAATACCCGAATCGCCTAACTGCGTAGCTCGTGAGCTGGTTAAGGTAATTTGGAATATATTCTCATAAATCATACGCACCACGGATGGGTCAAAAATGGAATTATAGTAATTCAAATTGCGAATGAAATAATCAAATAAGCGATTATCGTGGCTCATTAAGGCTACTTGCATTAAATTGAAAGTAGATTGCGAACTGTATTGCACCGGCTTTAATAAAGCGATGTAGGCATTCATGGCCTTGATATTCGATAGCGTGTCACCGGTGATTCGTGCATACTCAGCGTAGTTCAATAACATACCTGGATTCTTTTCTCCTGCAGCTAAACGTTTAGGGAACTGCGAAGCTTGCTCAACTGGATTTGCTGCCTTTTCCCCTATTCCATTCACCATCGTCACTGTGTTCTCTTTCTCACCAAAAATCCTCGCCTGAACTATTTTCATTGATTTAGGCTCGAAGAATACAAAAGTAGGTGTGGCATTTACAATAATCCCGGCTTGTTTTAAGACCATTTGATTCGCTGGATTGCGAATATCTAATTGGTAATTGACGAAATTTTTGTTGTATACCGCTCCTACGGCTGGTTGAGTAAATACGCCTTTAAATGAATTGCAAATGTGGCAATCTGGAGCATAAATCTCCATGAAAAGCAATTTGTTTTGCTTGATCGCTTCTGCTCGAGCTTCTTGTAAGGAGGAAGCGGTGCTGAAATTAATACCTTGTGAGGATCCTATAAAGGGTAATATCAGGAATAGGAGTATTTTTTTCATACTTATTTAGCGCCTTTTTCTAACGCTACGATTTCTTTCTGTAAATGCGAAGATAACGTGCGACAGGTGGCCTCTAATTCCTGAGCGAAGAAATTATCGCCTGTGGCTTGTAACGAAGCATCTGCCACGGTTCCTACGATTTCGATGAAGAAACGTTTCATGTCTAACACTTCCATGTCTTTCGTCCAAAGTGGTAAAGTCAACGTTCCTTTGTGATAGGGATCCCAAGTGGCTACTAAAATAGCTTTTGTTTCTTCGATACCTTCGTTCGGATTATCAGTGGCTGACCAAGAGATTTGCTCAGGGATATTTTGGTCGTCTAATTGTATTTTAAAATTGATTTCAGAATGTTTCATGGATGTAAAATTAATCGTATTTTCGTATAAATTAAGGAAAATTAATGGTTAAGGCTGAAATTATTACCATTGGGGATGAGATACTTTACGGGCAAATCCTGGATACGAACACGCAGTGGATCAGTCTTGAATTAGATAAATTAGGGATCAAAACTGTACGGAAATCATCCGTTGGTGATCAAAAATCAGAAATACTTCAGATACTTACAGAGGCCGCTAGACGGGCTGATGTTGTTTTTATAACTGGCGGATTAGGTCCTACGAAGGATGATTTGACGAAAAAGATTCTAGCGGAGTATTTTGGCTGTGAATTAGCCATGCATCCAGTAGCCTTACAAGATGTGACCGAATTCTTCGCGAAACGGGGTCGAGAACTTTCGGATATCAATCGAGATCAAGCGTTATTACCTACAAAGGCTGAATTTATTCGCAATAGTCAAGGCACAGCTCCTGGAATGTGGTTTAATGAGAAAGGCGTTATTTGGGTTTCGATGCCAGGTGTCCCTTATGAGATGAAAAATATCATGGAGCAGGAAGTGCTTCCTCGATTAGTTAAACACTTCCAAATGCCCGTCATCTACCACAAGGTCATAAAGACGGTCGGAATAGGTGAATCTTATTTATCAGATCTGATAGAAAGCTGGGAATTACAATTGCCTGAACATATTAAATTAGCCTATTTACCCTCTATGGGTATTGTTAAATTACGTTTAACGGCTGTGGGTGAAGATTTAGCCAGATTGCAAGAGGAAGTGGAGGTAGAATTACAGAAGGTACATCCGTTGATTAAATCCTATATTTTTGGGTATGAAAAGGATGAACTGGCAGATGTGGTGGGTCGTCTATTGATTGATCAAAAAGCTACCTTGTCTGTAGCAGAAAGTTGTACTGGTGGACATTTGGCTCATCAGTTTACCCAAAACCCCGGTAGTTCAGCCTATTTCATTGGTGGAATACTCTCTTATGCTAATCAAGTTAAAATAGATCAATTAGGGGTAGCTGAAGAGATTTTAGCTTCGCAGGGCGCCGTATCAGAAGCGGGTATTCAAGCGATGGCGCAGGGTGTCCAAAAAAGACTCAGAACTACCTATGCTTTAGCCACTTCTGGCATTGCTGGGCCAGACGGAGGAACGGAAGAAAAACCGGTAGGGACGGTTTGGATTGCTTTGGCACATCCCACAGGAGTAATTACTCGAAAATTGACTTTAGGAGGAACGCGCATGCAAAACATTTATTTAAGTTCCTTAGCTTGTGTAAATTTGTTGCGCAGATATTTATTAAACGATTTAAGCTAAGTATATGGCCAATACAGAAGTGATTATGCCCAAAATGGGAGAAAGTATCATGGAAGCGACTGTTTTAAATTGGTTAAAACAGCCGGGAGATTACGTGGAAGCGGATGAATTTATCTTAGAAGTGGCTACGGACAAGATTGATACGGAAGTTCCCTCTCCTGTGGCGGGTTATTTGCAGAAGATTTTAGTTCCTGTGGGTTCTGTTGCTACGATAGGTAAGGCGATTTGTGTGATTGATGCGGTTTCATCAGAGACTACTTCAACCACAGACTCGTTTTCGTTAGATGAGAGTATGTCTGCTTTAATCGATTTAACGGTAGGATCCTCTGAATTAAGCACGGAAAAATCAACTAATCCTTGGATTTCTCCCTTGATTAAGCAGATTTGTCAGTCTGAGAATGTATCCCAAAGAGAATTAAACCAACTGCCCGGTTCCGGGCTTGATGGTCGCATCACGAAGAAAGATGTGTTAAATTACATCGCGGTTCGAAATTCGAAGCGTATGATTTCATCCGGAACCTTGAGTCAAGGGGCTGGAATGCGCCTTCCAGGTGACGAAGTAATCGAAATGGATCGTATGCGGAAGATGATTTCCGAGCGTATGCTTGATTCAAAACGCATTGCACCCCACGTTACATCGTTCTTAGAAGCTGATGTGACCAATATGGTGAATTGGCGTGCTAAAGTGAAGCAAGATTTTCAAGATAAATACAAAGAAGCCCTAACCTTCACTCCACTCCTATTTAAAGCGACTGCGGACGCCTTGAAGGATTTTCCAGGTATGCTTATTTCCGTAGAAGGAAATTACATCGTTCAGCACGCTCAAATAAACATCGGAATGGCGGTAGCCTTACCTAATGGTAATTTAATTGTCCCTGTTATTCACGAAGTGGATAAAATGACTTTGGCAGAATTGACGCAAAAGGTGAATGATTTATCTGCTCGTGCCCGAGCGAATAAATTGAAGCCTGCTGATTTAGAAGGTGGAACATTTACGATTTCGAATATTGGTGGATTTGGCAATTTAATGGGTACGCCTATAATTGTGCAGCCTCAGGTAGGTATTTTAGCCTTCGGGGTTATCGAAAAGAAACCAGCAGTCATTACGAACGACAAGGGCGAAGATGTAATAGCTATTCGTCAGAAGATGTTCATTTCCCATTCGTATGACCACCGAGTGGTGGATGGTTCGCTAGGTGGAGGATTCGTGAAGCGGGTTTCGGATTACTTGGAGAAGTTTAATTTAGATTCAGATATATAAAAAAAAGAGCCTCAATTGAGGCTCTTTTCGATTTAAAATAAATAAGTCTTAGAACTTAGCATCTGCCGGTTTTACATTCGGTCGGATGATTCTTAATAGCGTTAGTAATTTAATCATCGGATAAGTCGGATCAAATTCAAACCATTTGGTAGCGAAATTAACGCGGTTCGGTAGTTTGTGGTGGTTGTTTTGGAACAACTCGCCCATCATCACGACATCAAATATTAACGAGTTCTTAGAGTGATCATGGTTGTCATAGTTTTGGTAACCATATTTATGACCTGACCAGTTTACGATGGCGCCGTGTACAGGTCCCATTAAAAAGTGAACTGGTAACAAGAAGAAAAAGGCCCAGTGCATGTCGAAGTAAACGTATCCTACGATATATAAAGAGGCATAAGCCACTCCCCAGCCTAAACGGGAGATCCAAGAATCACCAATTTTTTCAATTGTCTTAGAAACAGGGTAATCGTGTTCGAAGCGCTCTTCTACCTTTTGCTCTCTGTTTAAAACCGCATTGTAGATGTTTTTTGTTTTCCACATCATGGTAAATACGTTACTAGAGAACATGGGAGAGTGTGGATCTTTTTTTGTATCCGAGAATGCGTGGTGCATTCTGTGTAAAATCGCATAGGCACGAGGGCTTAAGAAAGAAGAACCTTGTGATAAGTAAGTCAAGAAATAGAAGAATTTTTCCCAAAACTTGTTCATCAAAAACATCTTGTGAGCAGAGTAACGATGAAGGAAAAACGTTTGGCTAAACAAGGAAACATACCAATGTATGAAGAAAGCCGGAAGTACTAATTGCATAATAGAAGATAGATTTAATGTTTTAACAAAGTTACGAAGCAAATGTTTCTAATGTAACCTGCAAATACGTTTATTAACTGATTTTAGTCAGAATTTAAGATGTGTAAACCGTGACAAACCGCTATTCCAGCCGTTTCCGTACGTAAAATGGACTTTCCAAGACTAAAAGGTTTCCAGTTATTATTAACTAATAATGCTGATTCCTCTGGCGTAAAGTCACCTTCTGGACCAACTAAAACGTGATATACTTGACCTTTAGAGGCGGTTTTAGCTAGCGAAGACACAGGAGGATTCGAAATAAAAGCGAATAGTTTTTCGCCTCCCTCCTTCGCTGCAACTTCTTTCAACGTATGCAAACCCGTTATTTCAGGCAAATACAAATTCTTAGATTGCTTTAAAGCGGAAATTGCCGTCTTTTCTAATCGCTGGAGTTTTATTTCTTTTCTTTCGGAATTCTTAGAAGCAAAGAAATGTATTCCATGAATGCCAAATTCACCACATTTCTCCACCATCCACTCCATTCTCTCCATTTGCTTCGTGGGAGCGACATAAAGGTGTATTTGATAAGAAGGCGAAGGCTCTGAGTCAATTACTTCTAATGGGCCAAAAGCTACTTTTTTCCCCTCTATTGAAGTAATGGCCGCACTAAATTTAGATCCACGACCGTCTAACAAGTGAATGGTCTCTCCTACTCTTAAACGCAATACCCGTATAGCATGAAAGGATTCCTCTTCAGATAAATAAGAGGAATCCTTTGCATTGGGAGCGTAAAATACGGCTATACTCATGTGTTATTCGTCTTCATCCTCTTCCTCATCATCTGAGTTAAAGGTATAAAGTGATGGGTCAAGGCTCAGCGTGTTGCCATTAAAGTCCTGAACAAACTGAGATAACATTTCATCATCTAAAGCGGGAACATACAAAGCTGCTTCAATGCTAACGCCATATTCGAATTCTGGATCGATTTCGATATACTCAGCTACTTTAATCTCTTCATTTTCTTCTAAATCTTCGATTACTTCTAAGATCAGCATTTCTACTTCTTCGTCTAATTCCTCGTTTGGCTCGTAGTTTTCATCACGGTTCTCTAAAGGAACATACAAGGGATATTGCTGAATGATTTCTCTTTCAGCTGCTTCGTATAATAAGCTGGAGTAATGCAATTGTAGGGTACATACAATCGCATCATAAATGACTTCTTGTTTCTCGTATTGACCCACAAATTGGATGTGAACCATTTCTCGCTCGTTTCCAGAAGGCAGGTCTTCGTCTAAAATGTAGACAAAAGAACGTTTCTCTGCTTCACATTGCTTTTTTAAGGCTGCAATTTCTGCTGGGTCAAAGCCTGGGTTTGTGTTAGTTGACATCTAGGATTATTTGATTAACAATAGTTCACGGTATTTTGGTAATGGCCACTCATCATCATCGATGATTAATTCTAATTTATCGACGCTGTAGCGAATCTCTTCGAAATAGCCTTTTACCTTTGTGCTGTACAGAACAGCTCTTTCTTCTAAATCTTCGATGTTATTTGCTTCTTTACGCGCCTCAGTCATGCCATTTTGTAAACGAACGATGGAGGACGTGTATTCGGAGATTTTTTTGATCATTTCGATCGTAGGCGCATAGTATTGAGGATCGATGCCAATTTCTTTTTGGCCCTTTACATTCTCTACTAATTGCGTTTGATACTTCAATGAAGTCGAAACAATATGGTTAATGGCCATATCACCGATCACGCGAGATTCAATTTGAATTTTCTTTACGTAGTTTTCTAATTCGATTTCATGACGTGCGTGCATCTCTTCCTTCGAATAGATACCATGTTTCGTGAATAATTCAATAGATTCTGGACGAGCGTAAACCGCTAAAGCCTCAGGTGTAGTCTTTAAATTAGACAAACCACGACGTGCTGCCTCTTCTACCCATTCGTCTGAATATCCATTACCCTCGAAACGGATATTTTTAGATTCTTTTACATAGCGCTTTAAGACCTCCATGATGGCTAATTCTTTCTTCACGCCTTTCTCCAAAATCTCTTCCACCTCTTTGCGGAATTTGATTAATTGGTCAGCTACAATGGTATTTAATACCGTCATTGGAGCCGCAGAGTTAGCAGAAGATCCTACCGCACGGAATTCGAATTTATTACCAGTAAAGGCAAATGGAGATGTTCTGTTGCGATCCGTATTATCTAGGATTAACGATGGAATCTTATTGATACCTAATTTAAGGTATACATTGTCTCCTTTTTCTAATTGAATTTCGTCTAGTCCATCCATGTTTTCCATGTCGTCCAAAACTTGGCTCATCGTACTTCCTAAGAAAGCAGAAACGATGGCTGGGGGCGCTTCATTGGCGCCTAAACGGTGTTCATTTCCTGCTGACGCGATAGACGCACGTAATAAATCAGCGCGATCATGTACCGCTTTCAAGGTATTGACAAAGAATGTCAAGAAGCGTAAATTCTCTTTAGGCTTCGATGAAGGGGCTAATAAATTAATACCTGTATCTGTTGCTAGTGCCCAGTTATTGTGCTTTCCAGATCCGTTAATTCCTGCAAAAGGTTTTTCGTGGAATAGGACTTTGAATTTATGTTTAGAGGCCACTTTGGACATCAAATCCATCAATAAAGCATTGTGGTCACATGCTAAGTTTGCTTCTTCAAAGGTAGGCGCCACTTCAAACTGAGCTGGAGCTACCTCATTGTGACGCGTTCTCACGGGCATACCTAATTTAAGTGCCTCGATTTCGAAGTCTACCATGAAGGCATTCACGCGGTTTGGAATAGATCCGAAATAATGATCTTCTAATTGCTGTCCTTTCGCTGGTGCATGGCCAAAAACCGTACGTCCTGCCATCACTAAATCAGGTCGCGCATTAAATAAGGCCTCGTCTACCACGAAATATTCTTGCTCTGCTCCTAACGTAGGAATAACTTTGCTAACATCACGATTAAAGAATTCTTTAATCACAGCGGTAGCCGCTTTATCAACTAATTCGATGGATTTTAATAAAGGTGTTTTGTAGTCCAAAGCTTCCCCTGTGTACGAAACAAAGACAGATGGAATACATAAAGTGGCCGTTCCAGCCGCATTCTCCATAATAAAGGCTGGCGAAGATGGATCCCAACCCGTATATCCACGTGCTTCAAAAGTAGAACGAATACCTCCATTAGGAAACGAAGATGCATCGGGTTCTTGTTGTACTAGGGCCGAACCCTTGAATTTCTCTACTGCTTTTCCATTGCTTAAATCAATATCAAAGAAAGAGTCGTGTTTTTCTGCTGTGGTACCTGTTAAAGGTTGAAACCAGTGCGTATAGTGGGTTGCTCCTTTCGAAATGGCCCAAGATTTCATCGCTGCTGCTACTTCATCCGCTGCATCGCGATCGATCTTAGACCCCGTTTGGATGGCTGTATTTATTTTTAAATAAGCTTCTGGAGATAGTAATGAACGCATCACTTCATCACTGAAGGTCATGCTTCCATAATAATCCGAAACTTTTTCTGTAGGAAGCTTTACGGGAGTTCCTGTACGGGATTGAGCTAACTCAAGAGCCTTAAATCGAGTGATTGCCATATGAAGTTTTTATTTCTAGGTAAAAATAGCGAATTGATGCGGTATAAAAAATGTCAAAAAATGAAAATCAGGATTGAATTTTCTGTTTTTAATTTGGATTTTTTGAGTTTTTACAAAATCCTCGATCGTTTTTGCAGGATTTTTTGGCCCAAACTATTGTTTTTCCTAAAAAGAGGTATATTTTTGCTATACGAATTCCTAAAAAAGTATTTTTGTTTCAAAATCAAGTTTAAAAATCATGGCTAAATCAAAATTAGAGTACATTTGGTTGGATGGCTACAAACCAACACAAAGTTTACGTTCTAAGACTAAAATTGAGAACAATTTTAGCGGCAAATTAGAAGACCTAGATATGTGGTCTTTCGATGGTTCTTCTACTCAACAAGCGGAAGGTGGTTCTTCTGACTGTTTATTGAAGCCAGTCTATGTTTGCCCAGATCCAGCACGCCGTGATGGTTATTTAGTAATGTGTGAAGTATTAAACGCGGACGGAACTCCACATGAGTCGAATGGTCGTGCTACGATTGATGACGATGATAACGATTTCTGGTTCGGTTTTGAACAAGAGTATTTCCTTTGGGATCCAGAAACAAACAAGCCTTTAGGTTTCCCAGCAAATGGGTATCCAGCACCTCAAGGTCCTTACTATTGTTCAGTAGGCGCAAATAACGCATACGGTCGTGAGATTATTGAAGAACACATGGACTTGTGTATCGACGCAGGTTTAAATATTGAAGGTATCAACGCTGAGGTAGCAGCTGGACAATGGGAATTCCAAATGTTCGCAAAAGGTGCTAAACAAGCAGGTGATGAAATCTGGTTAGGTCGTTATATTTTAGAGCGTTTAGGCGAGAAATATGGTGTTGCGATCAACTGGCACTGCAAGCCATTAGGTGAATTAGATTGGAACGGTTCAGGAATGCACGCGAACTTCTCTAACACAGTATTACGTACAGCAGGAAACAAAGAAGCATACGATAAAATTTGTCAATCATTCGCTCCATTTGTGAAAGAACACATCGAGGTGTACGGTGCAGACAACCACATGCGTTTAACAGGTAAGCACGAGACAGCTTCGATTCACGATTTCTCTTATGGAATCTCTGATCGTGGTGCATCGATTCGTATCCCTATCGCAGCAGTAGAAAAAGGATGGAAAGGTTGGTTAGAAGACCGTCGTCCGAACTCAGCGGCAGATCCATATAAAGTGGCTGCTCGTATTATCAAGACGGTTAAGACTGCCAAAGTATAATACATTTATTAAGCATTTATATACTTTTATAGATAAGATGGCGGGTTTTCCCGCCATTTTTGTTTTACCTTTGCATCCTGATTTCAGGTATGAAAAAAGTCGCTTTTTACACTCTTGGTTGCAAATTGAATTTTGCCGAATCCAGCTCCATCGCTCGGTCTCTCGAACCGATGGGTTTTGTTCGCGCGGAGTTTCAGGATCAACCGGATTTGTTTGTCATCAATACCTGTAGCGTTACGGAACAGGCAGATAAGAAGTGTAAGAAAGTTGTTCGAGAAGCGAAGAAAATTAATCCGAATTCGACCATTGTTATCATTGGCTGTTATGCCCAATTGAAGCCAGAAGAAATTTCGGCTATTCCAGGGGTGGATTTAGTGTTAGGGGCGAATGAGAAGTTTCAATTGCCTACCTTGCTTCCCCCCTATTTGAATCGTGAATCTGCGGATTTACCTAAGTTAATTGCCTCGGAGATCCGCTACGATCTCGATTATCATGCGTCCTATTCTGTGAATGATCGCACTCGTACTTTCTTGAAGGTGCAGGATGGTTGCGATTATCCTTGTTCTTATTGTACGATTCCTTTGGCTCGTGGCCAGTCGCGTTCTGATACGATAGAAAAAGTGTTGGGTTTAATTGAAGAGATTGCTGCCAAAGATGTCAAGGAAATAGTCCTCACAGGAGTTAATATTGGTGATTTTGGCATTCAAAACGGAAAGCGTGTAGAAACCTTTTTTCAGCTTGTTCAAGCGATTGAAGAGAAGTCAACCATTCAGCGTTTCCGTATTTCATCCATAGAGCCTAATTTGTTGACTTCGGAGATGATATCCTTTTTAGGTTCGTCCACAAAGTTTGTTCCTCATTTCCATATACCCTTGCAATCCGGGTCGAATGCGGTTTTACGTTTGATGAAGCGACGCTATCAACGAGAATTATATGTTGATCGGGTGATGTCCATTAAAGAAGTGATGCCCAATGCGTGCATCGGAGTCGATGTAATTGTAGGTCATCCAGGAGAAACACCTGAATTATTTTTAGAAACTTATGAGTTTTTAAACGGTTTAGCTATTTCTTATCTACATGTTTTCCCTTATTCTGAGCGCCCGAATACCTATGCGGTGGATATCAAACCCAAAGTAGATGGTATGCAAAAAGCGGAGCGTTCGAAGATGTTACATATTTTATCGGATAAAAAACGTCATGCTTTTTATGAGTCTCAAGCCGGTTTAAAAGGTCAGGTTTTGTTTGAAGAATCAGCCACACCGGGTACGATGGAAGGTTTTTCTGAAAACTACGTTCGAGTGGTTGTACCTTTTGATCCTTTACAAATCAATACTGTTCAGCAAGTTCGTTATAAATCGCTGAATGAGACGGGTGAGATGTTAGGGGTTGTTTTAGAGCATTAGTCCGGAGGAATTTAGTCCGAAGTCCGGAGGGGAAATCACATCTTCATTTATTTATTGCACACACTTTGCCTTCGGACTTATTCCCTGCGGACTGTTTTCGCAGACAACTAAAAACAAAAAAGTCGAAAGCTAGTAGCCTCCGACTTTTTGATTGAAACAAAACCACAAGAACCATTACTTGCGGCTTTGCTATTGTTGAATTACTCAGCTAACGACTCATCGTGTTGTGAGATATCCAAACCTAATCTTTCTTCTTCCTCGTTCACACGTAATGGAATGATTTTGTCCGTGATGATCAAAAGGATATAAGATAAACCGAAAGCAAAGGCAGATACGATTGCTAAGGCTAATAAGTGCTTTAAGAATAATGAAGTCTCTCCGTAGAATAAACCTTGTTCAGCTACAGCTGCGTTAACGGCTGATGTTGCGAAGATACCTGTCATTAACATACCTACCATACCACCTAAACCATGGCAAGGGAATACGTCTAATGTATCATCTAAGTTAGAAGAGGCTCTCCAGTGTGCAGCAATGTTAGAAACAATCGCAGCTACTACACCGATGAAAATCGCTACTGGAACTGTTACAAAACCAGATGCTGGTGTAATCGCTACTAAACCTACCACCGCACCGATACAGAAACCTAAGGCAGAAACTTTCTTACCACGAGTTACATCAAATAAAATCCAAGATAAACCTGCTGCTGCAGCCGCTACGTGAGTGGTTGCGAATGCTGTTACGGCTAATCCATTTGCTCCTACGGCAGAACCTGCGTTGAAACCAAACCATCCGAACCATAATAAACCTGTTCCTAATAATACGTAAGGAATATTAGCTGGAGGCAAGATGTTAGACTCGATGTGAGACTTACGACGACGTAAGTATAATGCACCAGCTAAAGCGGCCCAACCTGCTGACATGTGAACAACCGTTCCTCCAGCAAAATCCAATACGCCTAAGTTAAATAAGAAACCATCTGGGTGCCATGTCCAGTGAGCTAAAGGAGCATAAACCACCACACAGAAAAGAACCATGAATAGAACAAAAGCACGGAAGTTAATACGCTCAGCTAACGCACCAGAGATTAACGCTGGAGTGATAACGGCAAACTTCATTTGGAAAAATGCGAATAAGGCAAATGGAATAGTGAATTTCAATTGATCAGAGGATCCTAAAGATAATTTGTGATCAAATACGCCATTGAACATAAAGAATGTTCTAGGGTCACCGATCCAGCCACCTAAAGAGTCACCGAATGCTAAAGAGAAGCCAAAAACAATCCAAATCACGGAGATAACTCCCATGGCGATGAACGATTGTAGCATCGTAGAGATCACGTTTTTGTGATTAACCATTCCACCGTAGAAATAAGCTAATCCAGGTGTCATTAATAAAACTAAGCCAGAGGCTACAATCATCCAGGCAGTATCACCTGTGTCTAATCCTTCCGTAGGCATAGCACCAGGAACAGAAGTTGTGAACAATGCAAGCACGGCTACCGCTAATAAAACTAATAACGGGATCCAGGTTGGTTTTTGTGTCGTCATGTTTTTAAATGTTAAGGGTGGATATAATTAAAACTTATAGATGAAGTGCAAGCCTAAAGTTGTTTGTGATTTTTGATCTTTACCATCACCATCTACGAATTGAGCTGTTTTGTAAGAGTCAGTACGTAATTCTGGTTTGATTAATAAATGTCCTTCTGCAGCTGTGAATGTAGCTGTTAATGTCAAAGAGCTAACATCTGTTCCTGATCCATCTGCTGCGCGTAAAGCACGGGCACCAGCAGTATTGTCGAAAACTTCGTAACGACCACCTAAGCTGAATTTATCAGTGAATGCATAGTTAGAGTAAAGAGCAACGCCACCCCATGTTTTGCTATCGCCTACGTTTCCACCGCCTTGGAAATCACCTGTTTGTGATCCGTAAGCTGCGTTAAGTCCTAATAGGTATTTAGGTGTGATTTGGTAAGATGTTGTTAAGTCTAACAAGTTGTAGCTACCTGAATCATCTTTTCCAGTAGATAAGGGAGCGGATTCGTTTGAGCTAATACCATTCACATATAAGTTCCAACCTGCTGCTGGCGAAGTGAATACTTGGTAGATAAAACCTTTAGAGGCGTTGTTGTCATTTAAATTATCCACATTGTTGACCAATCCAACCATGGCAGAAAATTTGTCAGAGAATGCGTAATTCGCTTTAGCACCAATATGATAGAACGGTCCATTATTGAAGAGGTTAGAAAGTGAATAGTTGTAGTTAATTGGAGCGTCGATTACTTCATATCCAATGTGTGTTCCAAATTGACCGACAGTTAACGTTAATTTGTCGCTCGCTTTCCAATTGAAATAAGCTTGTTTGATGGCCAAAGCTGTGGATGCTTTTCCTGCGCCTAAAGGTCCAATTACGTTACCATATTGACCAAGGTCAGCGTTAGGTCCAAATGTTAAATCAACCACTACATCGGCAGATTTAGTAGCGTATCCAAATTTCGTTTGAACTAGTCCTAATGAAAATTGATTTGACTTCTGGTCGAAAGCTCTTTCGTATCCAGAGGCACCTAGGTTACTTCTGTTAGTAGGTCCATTGAAATTCAACATATAGTATGAATCAATGTAACCTGAAAAAGTGAACTTCGGAGCTTCCGCTTCTTTTTCTTGGGAAAATCCACAAAAGGCTGTTGCGGCAAAAAGGGCTGTTAGGATCGTTTTTTTCATGTGGGCTGTTGTTTAAAAGTAAAAAATGCTTGATTACGATTCAAAGGTGCAGCCTTAAATTATACTTTCCAAATATTATCGGCAAAATTTTAACCTAATTTTTAACTTTTTGCAAAAAAATGCCAAAAAGTGGTTAAAAATTAAACCTAAAATTTAAGATTTTGCAAAAATGGAAATAAAATAGGATAAAAATTGAACTAGCAGATTTGCTTCTTGGAAAAATATAATATTAGTCAAGAGTCGCTAGTTGGGAGTCGATTGTCTTTTTTAAAGAATAAAGCACAAAGCACAAAGAATAAAGTTGGAATCGCCTTCGGCGATGGCCTTCAGAAAAGTATGGACATAAAAAATGGGGCCGAAGCCCCATCCTTATTTATACTTTATGCTCTATGCTCTATAATCTAAATTAAAAGCGAAGCTTTTAATTATTCCGCATGCAACCAAGCCTTTTTAGCTAATAAAGTTTCGTTGTCTTCTACGTGATCTGGATCCGGTACGCAGCAATCCACTGGGCAAACCGCAGCACATTGTGGTTCCTCGTGGAAACCAGTACATTCCGTACACTTATCTGGAACGATATAATAGAATTCTTCTGAAACAGGCTCTACGGGTGTTTTAGCATCCATCGATGAACCGTCTTCTAGTTCAATTTCTGTTAAAGCGGTACCTCCGGCCCAAGTCCATTCTACACCACCTTCATAAATAGCTGTGTTTGGGCATTCTGGTTCACAAGCCCCACAGTTAATGCATTCGTCTGTTATGATAATTGCCATACCCTATTTTTGTTTGATTCTGCAATTTACGAACATAAATTTGAATAGTATATAATTTATATGGACTAACGGAAAAAATTTCGACCTTTGTGGGGTAAAATCTATACAATTATGCCAAAGGCTTCCTTTTTACAGCTTATTTCTTTTCTAAAAGCTTTTTTTTCTGATGAATCGAATCGAGAAAAAATAGAACTATTTATAGATAGATCTGTAAATGAGAATCCTTGGTTTTCGGAAACCTTGGTTCGCCACGCGATGCAGGCGATTGAAGAGCAATTCTTTTCGGTGCAAGCTTGGGAAGATTTTTACGCAAAACACCCTATTCAAGCCGCAAAGCCTAAGAATGTAGGAATTGTTTTGGCGGGTAATTTACCTGCAGTGGGTTTGCACGATGTTTTAATGGTTTTAGCTTCAGGACATCAAGCCTCTTTGAAATTGAGTTCACAAGACAAGGCCTTGATGCAACTCTATGTGCTGGCGATGCAGTCATTTGAAGCAGCGGTACCTGTCGGTATCATTGAACGTTTACAAGGAATGGATGCTGTAATTGCGACTGGAAGTGATTTCTCTGGAGGTTATTTTGCGCATTATTTCTCCACGATCCCACACATTATTCGGAAGAACCGCAGCTCTTTAGCCGTTTTAAAGGGTAATGAGACGCAGGAAGATTTCAAAGGTTTGGCCCAAGACATTTTTACCTATTATGGTTTAGGCTGCAGAAACGTTTCTACGATTGCGGTTCCAGTGTCTTATGATTTAACTCCTTTATTCGATGAATTAACCAAGGAGACATGGGTATTAGATCATTCGAAGTACTCCAATAACTTTCAATACCACCGGACTTTGTTCTTGTTAAACCAGATTCCTCATTTTGATTTAGGAAATCTATTAGTGACGGAGAATGATGATTTAGTTTCCCCCGTGGGCGTTTTATATGTACATCGTTATGCTGACGATGCTTCTTTGCAAGCCTGGATTCAGGAGCGTGAGGAGAAAATTCAGTGTAAGGTAGGTTTGGAGATTGGTTTTGGCCAAAGTCAATATCCAGCCCTCGATGATTTCGCTGATGGAATTGATACTTATGACTTTTTGATTAACCTTTCATAGGCTTTAAATAGCCCCCACGCCCCTATTCCTCCTACTAAAGCTCCCACGATTACATCGAGCGGATAATGTGCGCCTAAATAGATTCTGCTGTAAGATATAATCGATGCCCACAGAACCAGGGCTACGCCAGCGAACTTATTCTTGGTCAATAAATAAAAGCCGACAGCAATTGCGAAGGAGTTGGCAGCATGCGAAGAACAAAAACCAAATTGTCCACCACAGCCTGCCGGTAAATGAATCCACGATTGAAATTCGTCGACATGGCAAGGTCTTAGGCGTTTAAATAGAGGTTTTAAAAGACTGGAGCTGAATTGGTCAGCTACTGAAACACTTGCTACTAAATAGAGTACGGATTTCCAGCATTCCGATTTATACTGCTTATATAAAAAGTAAATGAGTAGTCCATATAGCGGAATCCACGTCAATTTACCTGAAATGATTTCCATCGGTCCATCTAACCAAGGCTGGTGAGCCTCGTTAATCAACCGAAATAAATGGTCATCCCAGGTAGGAAACATGGCTTAGAATTTAAATTCAGCACGAATTCGAGCAATAGTAGCTTCAGCGATGGGTTTTACTTTCTTTTCGCCGATAGCTAATTTCTCTTCGATAATTTCCGGATGTGCGATGAAATAGTCGAATTTCTCTCTTGCCTCTTTGAAATAACCTAACATCAATTCGTGCAAGGCCTGTTTCGCATGTCCGTATCCATAACCGCCCGCTTCATAATTAGCGCGCATTTCTGCCACTTGCGCTGGGGAAGCCATTAATTGGTAAAGTTTGAAGGTAATATCGTTATCCGGATTTTTAGGTTCTTCTAATGGAGTGGTGTCTGTGACGATCTTTTTGATTTGCTTCAATAAATCCTTTTCAGGAAGGAAGATATCAATGTAATTGTTTAGAGACTTGCTCATTTTAGCTCCATCTAAACCTGGAATAGTCATCACATCCTCGTTGATGCGCGCTTCTGGTAACACGAAAATATCTTTGTTATATCGCTTATTCACGGAATTAGCGATATCGCGGGTCATTTCGATGTGCTGTCTTTGGTCCTTACCTACTGGTATAATTTGCGCATCATATAAAACGATATCAGCCGCTTGTAAAACGGGATAAGTAAATAAACCGGCATTCACATCCGATAACTTATCCGATTTATCTTTAAAGCTGTGTGCATTTGCCAGCATGGGAAACGGCGTAAAGCAGTTTAAATACCACATTAATTCGGTGTGGTAAGAGGCTAATTTTGACTGGCGGTAGAAGTAATTTTTCTCTGTATCAAAGCCAAAAGCCAGCCAAGCAGCTGCAATAGACAAGGTATTACTGCGAATACTTTCGCCATCCTTTAAGGAAGTAAGTGTGTGTAAGTCTGCAATAAATAAAAAGGATTCATTACCAGGTTGCTTCGAAAGTTCAACCGCTGGCATAATTGCACCTAAAATATTACCCAAATGGGGCTTTCCTGAGGCCTGAATGCCCGTTAAGATCCGCATAGCTTTTCTAAATAATTTATGCAAAAATCAGGAAAATAGACCATAACTCCAAGTGATTTGTGCTTGGGCATTCGAGCTAAATTTGCTAAATTCGTTTTTACAAATTCACCCCTTATTTGATGTCTCTCTCTCCTAGCCTATTGGCCTTTTTGCGTGACCTCCGTGTAAACAACACGCGTGAATGGTTTGCGGAAAACAAAGCCGTATATGAGCTAGAGAAAAAAGGATTTGACGCCTGGACGACTGAGTTGATTTCGGAGTTTGCCGATTTTGAAAACATGGATGGGGTTTTGTTAAAGCATTGCTCTTACCGAATTTACCGAGATGTGCGCTTTTCTAAAAATAAGGAACCGTATAAGACGTGGTTTTCGGCTAGTTTTTCGGAAGGCGGTCGTAAATCTGGTTTGATGGACTATTATCTACACATTGAGCCTAATGGCGCCTCTTTTCTAGGTGGTGGTATGTATTCGCCTACACCAGAACAGTTAGCCGCATTTCGACAAGAAGTAGATTACAATGCGGATGGATTACGTAAGATTATACGGGATCCGAAGTTTACAGCCGTTTTTGGGGAGGAAGTGGGAGAAAGTCTGGTTCGAATTCCAAAGGGATTTGAGGCGGAACATCCAGACGCCGAATTGCTGAAAAAGAAGCAATTATTTTTCTGGAAGAAATACACGGACAAAGAACTTTGTTCTCCTGATTTTACTAAGCAATTGATTGCGGATGCCAAAGTATTGAAGCCCTTTTTGGACTTCTTGAATGCCGTATTTTTTGAAAAAGAACCTTTTATAAAAGAATAATCCTCTATGCAATTTTCGCATTTGCACAACCATTCCCAGTTTTCCCTATTAGATGGTGCGTCTAAGATTTCGTCTATGTTCAAAAAGGCGAAGGAAGATAATATGCCAGCGGTAGCGATTACGGATCACGGAAATATGTTTGGGGTTTTTCAATTTGTAGCCGAAGCGGGAAAGCAAGGGGTGAAACCGATTGTAGGTTGTGAGTTTTATCTTGTGAATGATCGCCACAAACAGGTATTTACGAAAGAGTTAAAGGATAAGCGTTACCACCAATTATTCTTAGCGAAAAACCCGGAGGGCTATCAGAATTTGGTCAAATTATGTTCTCTCGGCTTCATGGAGGGGATGTATTCCAAATACCCTCGGATTGATAAGGAGCTCGTTTTAAAATACCACAAAGGTTTAATTGCCACAACCTGTTGTTTAGGGGCTTCTGTGCCTCAGGCCATTTTACGAGATGGTGAGGAAGCAGCGGAGAAGGAATTTAAGTGGTGGTTGGATTTGTTTGGCGAAGATTATTATATCGAGGTACAAAACCACTTTATTCCAGAGCAGCAGACGGTGAATGAAGTCCTATTGCGTTTTGCGAAGAAGTATAATGTGAAGGTGATTGCGTCGAATGATAGCCATTATTTGGACCAAAAAGATGCAAACGCTCACGATATTTTATTATGTATTAATACCGGCGAAAAGCAGTCCACTCCTACTTACAAGGATATAGAAGGCGATTTCGATATGAAGGGAAAGCGTTTTGCTTTCTATAATGATCAATTTTATTTCAAGACGACCGAGGAGATGACCAAATTATGGTCGCATGTCCCCGAAGCAATCGACAATACAAATGAGATCGTGGGTAAAGTGGAAACACTGAAGCTCACCAAAGATGTGATGTTGCCTAATTTTCAAATCCCATCCACTTTCTTAAGTCAGGATGATTACTTGGAGCACATTACGATGGAGGGCGCGAAAAAGCGCTACGTTGATATTGACCAGGTGGTGGAAGAACGTTTGCGTTTTGAGTTGCATACGATTCGGACAATGGGTTTTGCAGGTTATTTTTTAATCGTAGCCGATTTTATTAGTGCTGGACGTGATTTAGGCGTTTATGTGGGCCCAGGTCGTGGATCCGCGGCGGGTTCAGTAGTGGCTTATTGTTTGGGAATTACAAACATTGACCCCATAAAGTATAATCTCCTTTTTGAGCGTTTCTTGAATCCAGATCGGAAGTCCTTACCCGATATTGATACGGACTTTGATGATGAAGGCCGCCAAAAAGTGATCGACTACGTCGTAGATAAATATGGTAAAAACCAAGTAGCGCACATCGCGACCTATGGTACGATGGCAGCGAAAATGTCCATTAAAGACGTTTCTCGCGTTCTAGACCTACCCTTGCAGGAATCCAATGCCTTAGCGAAACTGGTTCCAGAGAAACCGAAAATTACATTGGACCGTATTTTCAATGCGGCTTTGACCGGAGATAAGAGTTTAGCAGACAAGGAGGGACTTAATCCAGAGGAATTAGAGCAAGTAAAGGAATTGCGTCGCATCAAAGAATCCGGTGGATTGCCGGCGACCGTTATAGAGAATGCGTTGATTTTAGAGGGTTCCGTTCGGGGAACGGGTATTCACGCGGCGGGGATCATCATTGCACCTTCTGATTTAACGGATATTTTGCCGGTAGCTACTTCGAAAGATGTGAGTCTATTGATTACGCAATACGACGGTTCGGTGATTGAAAATGCGGGTGTAATTAAGATGGACTTTTTGGGCTTAAAAACCCTCTCTATCTTGAAAGAGGCCGTTCGCCTGATTAAGCAGAACCACAACGAGACGATCATCTTGGATGATCTTCCTTTGGATGATAAAACAACCTACGAATTATACCAAAGAGCTGAAACGAACGGTACCTTTCAATTTGAATCCCCTGGGATGCAGAAACACTTGCGTGATCTGAAGCCCGATCAATTCTCGGATTTGATTGCGATGAATGCCTTGTTCCGTCCAGGTCCGATGGTCTATATTCCGAATTACATTGCCCGAAAACACGGTCGCGAGAAGATTGAATACGATTTACCAGAAATGGAAGAGTATTTGAGCGATACCTATGGAATTACGGTGTACCAAGAGCAGGTAATGCTTCTCTCTCAGAAGCTGGCGAATTTCACGAAAGGTGACGCCGACGTACTTCGCAAGGCGATGGGTAAAAAAGACAAGGCCACCATCGATAAGATGAAGGGTAAGTTTATGGAAGGTGGTGCGGCGAATAATCACCCCGTGGATAAGTTGGATAAAATTTGGACGGACTGGGAAGCTTTTGCTCAATATGCCTTTAACAAATCCCACTCAACTTGCTATGGTTTAGTGGCTTATCAAACAGGTTATCTGAAAGCAAACTACCCACCAGAGTTTATGGCGGCGGTGCTTTCGAACTCCTTAGGTAACATTGAGAAGATCACCTTCTTCATGGATGAGTGCAAGCGGATGGGCTTATCTTTATTAGTCCCGGATGTAAATGAATCCTCTCGCTCGTTTGCGGTGAATAAGAAAGGCCAAATCCGTTTCGGACTAGGTGCGATCAAAGGTGTGGGTGATGCGGCGGTTGATGCAATTGTGGAAGAACGTCAGAAAAATGGCGAATACAAGGATATTTTTGACTTCGTTTCTCGAATCAATGTGCGTCAGGTAAACAAGAAGAGCTTAGAATCGCTCGCACTTGCTGGGGCATTTGATTGTTTTACTGAAGTGGCTCGATCTCATTATTTTGCTATCGATTCACAGGATAATACGAATTTTATTGAGAAAATTGTTCGCTATTCGTCCCGTATGGCAGAATTGAAGGCAGAAGCGACAGCCTCTCTTTTTGGTGAATTAGGAGCTGGAACGGGTAATGACATCGCTCAGCCTAAGATCCCTACTGCTGAACCTTGGTCTGTGATGGAGCAATTGAAGAATGAGAAGGAAGTGGTGGGCGTTTATATTTCTGGTCATCCTTTGGACGAATACAAAACAGAGATCGCTAATTTCTGTAATTCGAATACGGGTCAATTAGAATTACGTCCGAATGTAGCACAGACTTTTGCCGGTATCGTTACCAAAGTAAACGTTAGAACCTCTGCGAACGGAAATCAGTTTATGATTTTCACGATTGAGGATTATGCAGGTAACTACGAGTTTGCCTTGTTCTCGAAAGATTACATCCAGTTTGAACGTTTTATTGCACAGGATCGCCTGTTATTCATTAATGGATCGTATCAATTAAAGAATCGCCACATGGATCAAATGGTCTTTAAGATTCAATCGATCGAATTATTGTCAGAAATCTTATCCGATCGAACAAAAGAGATCAAATTGCGTTTAGACTTAAATCGCTTGACTCCCGCGTTATTGGATTTATTGCAAGAGACGTTAGAGCGAAATAAAGGCGATAAGAAATTGACTTTAGAGGTGTATGACGAGCACGAGAAAATCGGAATGGATTTTTTATCGCGTAAAATGCAGGTTAGCATCGGTAAAGGCTTGATTTCAGAGCTTAAAGAGCTTGAAAATGTGGGCTTTAAGTTAATTTCGTAAAAATTTTATTCCGGGAACTAATTGTTCTGCCGGTTTTGTTTTAATTTTGAATTTTATAAAATATATCAAACAATGGGAAAATACGTAGAGGCAACAGATGCTAATTTTCAAGAGTTAATCGGCACTGATACACCAGTTTTAGTAGATTTTTGGGCAGAGTGGTGTGGCCCTTGTAAAATGATCGGACCAATCGTGGAAGAATTAGCGGGAGATGTTGAAGGTCAAGCGATCGTAGCAAAAATGAATGTAGATCAAAATTCAGCGGTACCTGCTTCATTAGGTATTCGTTCTATCCCTACTTTAATGGTATTTAAAAAGGGTGAAATGGTAGAACGTTTAGTGGGTGGAAATATCCCTAAGTCCGTTTTAGCTGAAACTTTATTAAAGCACGCTTAATTATTAAGCGAATAGACTTTATTCATAGCCTGTAACAAGATGTTGCAGGCTATTTTTATTTCCTCTTCCGTGATGGTCAAAGGTGGTGCAATACGAAGTGAATTATCGCAGAATAAAAACCAATCAGTTATTAAGCCATTCAGGATACATTCGTCAATCACGGCTTTTACTGTCTTGAAATCCTGCATTTCCATCGCTAGCATAAACCCGATTCCTCTCACTTCGTGAATAATGGGATGTTGTAACAGACTTTTGAATAGATCGCTTTTAGCCGGTATTTGAGCCATCAACTGTTCATCCATGATATAGCGTAAGGTTGCTAATGAAGCCGCGCAAGAAACTGGATGACCACCAAAAGTCGTAATATGGCCTAATACGGGCTCAAAACTCAAGGTTCTCATCAATGTTTCATTCGCTAAAAAGGCCCCAATCGGCATTCCCCCTCCCATTCCTTTGGCAGTGAGAAGTATATCCGGAACAATATCCATGGGTTGAAAAGCCCAAAAAGTGCCCGTTCTCCCAAAACCCGATTGGATCTCATCTACGATTAATAAGGTCCCTGTTTTATCACATTGCTTTCGCAAAGCTTGAAAATAGGCTGCTGTTGCTGTTTTAACGCCGGCCTCTCCTGCTACAATCTCAATGATGACAGCGGCTGTTTTTTCGGTTATTTTAGATAGATTAGCTAGGCATCCGTGGTGAATATGGCGAATGTCAGGTAACAAAGGACGAAAGGCATTTTTAAAATTCTCATCTCCCGCGATAGATAAGGCTCCTTGACTTGCACCATGGTAAGCGTTAAAACAGGAGATGAATTCAGTTCTGCCCGTATAACGTTTTGCTAATTTCATGGCTCCCTCCACTGCTTCTGTTCCTGAATTCGTGAAATAGACTTGATTTAAGTGTTCGGATCCGGTGGATTTAACTAATGCTTCAGCGAGTTGTACTTGAGGACTTTGGATATATTCACCATATACCATTAGGTGCATATAGGCATCCACTTGGTCTTTAATGGCTTTAATGACGGCTGGATTTCGGTGTCCTACATTCGAAACGGCAATTCCAGAGATCAAATCCATATAAGATTTTCCCTGTGTATCGTACATATACACGCCTTCCGCCTTGGTTATTTCTAATGCCAAAGGTGCGTCCGAGGTAGGCGCCATAAATTTTTGGAAGAGCTGTCGATGCGTGAATCCCATAGCCTACAAAATTACGTTAATTCTTGTTAAGTGCTCGCCGTTCGTCAAATTATTCATTTCAATTAGCCTCTTTCGAGTACTTTTGTTTTATGAAACCACTTTTACTCCTTTTATGTACGTGCATCGGCCTTCAGGCTCAGACACTCAGCGGAACCATTCGGTCAAACAAAGGCGAATTGATGCCATTTTCATCGATTTGGGTGACTAATCTTAATAAAGGAACCCTAGCTAATGAGGAGGGCAAATATGCGATTCAATTGCCCAAAGGAGAACACGAGGTGGTTTTTCGTTTTTTGGGACATACCCCTAAATCACATAAAGTTAATTTATCAGGAGATTTGTCGCTTGATGTAGTTCTAGCGGAAGAAACTGTAACTCTTCAAGATGTAAATGTTGGCGGCTTAAAAGAGGATCCAGCCATTGGTATGATGCGCCGGATGATTTCCATGGCCCCATTTCATTTGAAAGAAATTGATCGCTATGCTGCCAAAGGATATGTCAAAGGTGCCGGTAAAATTACTTCCATTTCTAAAGTGATGAATGCCCTCATAGGAAAGAAGATGGAAAAAGAAGCGGGTATTAAAGTGGGTTCTACCTATGTGTTAGAAGGGATTAATCAGATTACCTATACTCGTCCAAATAAGATAGACGAGAAAGTATTGTCTAATCGAAATAACCTTCCCGCTGTCCTAAAGAATTCAGGAGCTCCTAATTTACGTATTACACAAACCAATTTTTATCAACCTAAGGTGTGGGGTTCCTTAATCTCCCCTATCTCACCATCGGCATTTTCGTTTTATCATTTTGCCTATTTAGGTAGTTTTCAGTTGAATGGCCAAACGGTTTCTAAGATTCAAGTCAAGCCTAAATCAACTTCAGATGACTTATTTGAAGGTACACTTTCTATTGTAGAAGACACTTGGAGTATCTATTCCTTTAGTTTAGCTTTTCGTAATTCACAAGGGTATTATACATTTCAACAGCAAAATGCCCTTTTTCAAGGCGTTTGGATGCCAGTTAATTATGATGTGAATGTCAATTTTGATGCCATGGGTTTTGGGGCAACATTCCGCTACATAACCCAGGTGAAAGAGTATTCTATAAAAGTAAATCCTGCTTTTGTGGTGAAGCCTACGATTATTGAAGAGCGTTTGCATAAGGATTGGGCGAAAGAAATCAATAAGGAAAAGATTACAACTCCTAAACTGGCTTTGGGAAAAGAATTGACGCGTAAAAAGCTGAAGAAGGTGTTAAAAGAAATAGATAAAGAAGAGAAAAAAGAGGAGTTTAGTTCGGATTATACAATTACGGTAGATTCTTCTGCTGCCATAAAAAAGGAGGAATATTGGGAGGCAGAACGCCAAGTTCCATTGACAGAGGCTGAGGTCAAAGGTTATAAGGAAGCAGATAGTCTTTCTGTTCAAGATGAGAAAAAGCGTTTAAAGGATTCAGTAAATGCCTTGCCTCGATTCCGCTATGGAGATATTTGGTCTGGTCGTATTTATAATTATGGTCAAAAAGGCCTAGGTGCCAGACTAGCACTGAGTGGTTTTCAAAATGGATATAATGCCGTAGATGGTTATTCGTTAGGTCGAGGTGTAGACTATCGTTATACCTATAAATTGTCGGATTATTGGGGGTCTGGATTTGATGTTCGTTATGCTTTCTCTAGAAAAGCATGGAACGGATCCGCTTACGTGGAACGTAATTGGGATGAGAACCGCCAACGAATACATCTTTCTGGTGGTTCAGCGATTCAACAAATAAATTCAACAGAACCAGTTCCTGCCATCGTTAACCTCTATTATGCCTTATTCTTATCACAGAATTATTTGAAGTTGTACCAAAAAGATTTCGTAAAGCTTACCTATGGTATGCAAATGAGTTCTAAGTGGAATCTAAATACGACTTTAGAATTTCGATCTCGAACCAGTTTAGAGAATCACGAAGAGAATGGGTTTTTCTACAAAGAACGTCGTTTTGAATCCAACGGCCTTCCTTTTGCTACAAGTAAGCAATGGTATGGCTCGCTTATTTTTAGATATCAACCTTTCGCCACTTGGAGGAGATATAATGGATCTCGTAGATTGTCTAATGAGGTAGGCCCTACTATTACAGGTGCATATGAACAGGCTTTTGGAGATGATACATATAATAAAGTATCTCTACAGGTTTCTCAATCAATTTCATTAGCTAACTGGGGTGAATTTAATTACCGAATCACGGCTGCTCATTTCATTAATAAGCCTTCTTTACTAGTAGATTATCAACATTTTAAGGGGAATGAAGTTAATGTTTCGACCGTTAGTTCTAGTTTTTTAGCACTTCCTTATTATTCCCTTTCGAATTCTGGAGATCATTTTAAGGCATTTATCACTTGGGAGCCGAGAAAATTTGTGTTAACCCAAAATGCTTTTCTATCTCTATATGGGCTAAAGGAAAAAGTGGGCTACTCCTATCTTCAGACTGCTGTTAATTCTCAAGTTATTCATTACCAAGAGTTTAGTTATGGCTTAACTGGGATAGGTAAAATTTTAGGTCTAGATTTAGTCTATCCAATGGGAAATGTGGTGCCTGAAAAATGGAAAGTTCTAGTCAGATTGCCTTTCTAATTGTTTATTTGCACACATTTACCTAAATTGTGCTAAATTTTTTTGGAATAATCTAAATCAACCTTTATGAATCAAATTGTTTACTTAGTTCCTGCTTTTGGTTTAGTAGGATTGCTGTACACAGCATGGAAGTTTAACTGGGTATCTAAACAGGATGCCGGTAATGAAAA
This sequence comes from Aquirufa lenticrescens, assembly GCF_019916085.1. NCBI lineage: Bacteria > Pseudomonadati > Bacteroidota > Cytophagia > Cytophagales > Flectobacillaceae > Aquirufa > Aquirufa lenticrescens. Next base: position 2,254,180 of record NZ_CP049834.1, read on the forward strand.
AATGCAAGAGTTGGCTGGTTATATCGCAGATGGTGCGATTGCCTTCTTAAAAGCAGAATGGAAAATTTTAACCTATTTCGCGATTCCAACCGCTATTTTATTAGCTTGGTTAGGATCACAAGAGGGAACACCGGAAAATCCGATTCACTCCTCCCCTTTAATTGCAGTAGCATTTTTAATCGGTGCAGTTTTCTCTGCTACCGCAGGTTATATCGGTATGATCGTAGCTACTAAAGCAAACGTTCGTACTGCTGAAGCAGCAAGAACTTCTTTAGCAAAAGCTTTGAATGTTTCTTTCACAGGTGGATCCGTAATGGGAATGGGAGTAGCTGGTTTAGCTATCTTAGGTCTAGGCGGTTTATTTATTGCATTCTACCAAATCTTCGCACAAGGTCAAGCATTGACTTCAGTAGAGATGAAAACGGCGATCGAAGTATTAGCTGGATTCTCTTTAGGAGCTGAGTCTATCGCTTTATTTGCGCGTGTAGGTGGAGGTATTTATACGAAAGCAGCTGACGTAGGTGCTGACTTAGTAGGTAAAGTAGAAGCAGGTATCCCGGAGGATGATGTGCGTAACCCTGCCACTATCGCTGATAACGTAGGTGATAACGTAGGTGACGTAGCCGGTATGGGAGCTGACTTATTTGGTTCTTATGTAGCGACTATCTTAGCGACTATGGTATTAGGTCAAGAAATTTCTGTTACAGATAATTACGGAGGTTTCTCTCCTGTCTTATTACCGATGTTAATTGCAGGTGTAGGTTTACTAGCTTCGTTAGTTTCGACTTTCTTTGTTCGTATCTCTAGTGAAACTTCATCAGTTCAAAATGCATTGAACGTAGGTAACTACACTTCTATTGCGATTACATTCGTAACGTCTTACTTCTTAGTGAAGAATATCTTACCAGAGTATTTAACACTTCGTGGTACCACTTTCACTTCAATGGATGTGTTTTATGCGATTATCGTCGGTTTAGTGGTAGGTACTTTAATGTCGATCATTACAGAATACTATACAGCTATGGGCAAGCGTCCAGTTGATTCAATCGTTCAAAAATCAGGTACTGGTCATGCGACTAACATCATTGGTGGTTTAGCAGTAGGTATGGAATCAACGGTATTGCCAATTTTAGTGTTAGCCGCTGGTATCATCGGTTCATATCACTTTGCAGGAATTTACGGTGTGTCAATCGCAGCAGCAGGTATGATGGCTACAACAGCGATGCAATTAGCAATTGATGCTTTCGGTCCTATCGCTGATAACGCGGGTGGTATTGCTGAGATGTCTCAATTACCAAGTGAAGTACGTGATCGCACGGATAACTTAGATGCGGTAGGTAATACGACAGCTGCAACGGGTAAAGGTTTTGCTATTGCTTCTGCAGCTTTGACTTCATTAGCTTTATTTGCAGCGTTCGTAGGTATTGCTGGTATTAGCCACATCGATATTTATAAAGCAGATGTTTTAGCCGGTTTATTTGTAGGTGGAATGATTCCATTTATCTTCTCTGCTTTATGCATCTCAGCAGTAGGTAAAGCAGCGATGGAAATGGTGAACGAGGTTCGTCGTCAATTCCGTGAGATTCCAGGTATCATGGAATACAAAGCGAAACCAGAATACGAGAAGTGTGTAGCTATTTCAACTGAAGCTTCTATTCGCCAAATGATCCTACCAGGTGCAATTGCTTTGATTGTTCCGGTTTTAGTAGGATTTACAATGGGACCAGAAGTATTAGGAGGCCTGTTAGCAGGTGTAACGGTTTCAGGTGTATTGATGGGTATTTTCCAATCGAATGCAGGTGGAGCTTGGGATAATGCTAAGAAGTCATTTGAGAAAGGTGTGTTGATCGATGGTCAAACGTATAAGAAAGGTTCTGAGCCTCATAAAGCGGCTGTGACGGGTGATACCGTGGGTGATCCATTCAAAGATACATCAGGTCCATCTATGAACATCTTGATTAAATTGATGTCCATCGTTTCATTAGTGATTGCCCCTTACATTCACGTAGGAGATAACGATCACGCGTCTGCAACGAAGATGGAGAAAGCTCCTATCGTGAAAGCGATCGTGGCGAAGAAATAGTCTTCTATTTTATTAGGCATAAAAAAAGCCCCGCAATTGCGGGGCTTTTTCTTTATCTATCAATCTGTGAAATCCTTGGAAGTAATTAAGCAGTTAATTTACCTCTTAATGCTCTTGGGATATCGATTGTTGCTACTGGGTTAGACATTGGATTTAAGATCTCACATCCTTCCACAGCTAATTTATTTACTTTAACAGTTTGACCTAAGTCTAAACCAGAAATATCAACTGTTACGAAATCAGGAATGTTTTCTGCTTGACCACGTAAAGTTACTTTACGTAATTTTTGCACCATTTTACCCCCTTTGATAACACCCGGAGAATTTCCAGTTACTTTAATAGGCACAGCAATCTTGATTGCTTTTCCTTTTTGAATTTCCAAGAAGTCTACGTGGTAGATCATCTCGTTTACTGGGTGGAACTGTGCATCTTGTAAGATCGCACGGTATTTCGTACCCTCAATGTTTAATTCAACTTCGTACACATCCGCAGAATATAATAATTCACGGAAAAGGATCATTGGAACAGCAAAGTGAACTTGCTCAGAACCACCGTATAATACACATGGTGCCATTGCTTCGTTACGTAAATCATTTGCGCTCTTCGTACCGAGATTCGCTCTTTTAAACCCTACAATCTCTAATTTTTTCATCTTGTTTTTGTTAATGCTTCTAGTCTTTCGCACATTGGCTATCCCCTAGAAACGGTTGAAATTAATATTTAATAAATAATGAACTGATAGATTCGTGATCACGGATACGACCAATCGCCTTTGCAAAAAGCTCTGCTACTGAAAGTACCTTAATTTTGTCACAAGTTTGTTTTTGAGGAATCGTATCTGTCACTAATAATTCTGTCAAAACAGAATTAGAAATGTTCTCATACGCCTTTCCTGATAAAACCGGGTGAGTGACAACCGCCCTTACTGAATTTGCTCCTTTGTCCATAATTAATTGAGCCGCTTTGCACAAGGTGCCACCGGTATCAATTAAGTCATCGACTAAGACTACATCTGCACCTTTAACGTCTCCAATTAATTGCATCGAAGCAATTTCATTAGCACGTTTACGGTGCTTATCGCAAATAACCATCTCCGCATTGAAGAATTTAGCCATGTTGCGTGTACGAACAACGCCTCCCACATCGGGTGATGCGAAAAGGATGTTCTCTAGATTTAAAGATTTCAAATACGGAACGAAGATGGCATTTCCTTCCAAGTGATCTACTGGGAAGTCCATGAAACCTTGGATTTGACCAGCGTGCAAGTCAATCGTCATTAAACGATCGGCCCCAGCTGCAGTCAATAAATTGCCAATTAATTTCGCTCCAATACCTACACGTGGGCGATCTTTACGATCTTGACGTGAATAGCCAAAATACGGGATAACAGCAGTCACATAGTGAGCCGATGCACGTCTAGCGGCATCAATCATCAATAATAACTCCATTAAATTATCCGCAGATGGGAAAGTAGACTGAATGATAAACACATCGCAACCACGAACAGATTCGTCAAAACTAGGTGACATTTCGCCGTCTGAGAACTTTAACGTGGTTACAGCGCCCAAATCCTTTCCATAATACTTAGCAATATCTTTTGCTAAATAATTAGATGCAGAACCAGAAAATATTTTAACTGCGTTAATCGCTGCCATGGGTTTGTTAGGGCTTATTTTTTATAATAAGGGGCAAAATTAAGCAATTTTGCCCCTATTTCAAATTATTTAACAGATGCACGGATGATGTTTAAGGCACCACCTGCTTTGAACCATTCGATTTGTTGCTCATTGTACGTGTGGTTCACAGCAAAACTATCTGTGCTACCGTCCGCGTGAACTAACTCAATCATCAATGATTTTTCAGGAGCAAAGCTTCCTAAGCCCACGATGTTTATCGCATCATCCTCTTGGATTTTGTCGTAATCAGCTTCGTTCGCGAAAGTCAAGGCTAACATGCCTTGCTTCTTTAAGTTGGTTTCGTGGATACGAGCAAATGACTTCACTAATACGGCACGAACACCTAAGTGACGTGGCTCCATTGCTGCGTGCTCACGAGATGAACCTTCACCGTAGTTGGTATCTCCTACTACAATGGTTCCTAAACCAGCCGCTTTGTAAGCACGCTGAGTAGCTGGAACTGGACCATATTCACCTGTCAATGCGTTCTTCACGTTGTCCGTCTTCTCATTGAAGAAGTTCACTGCTCCGATTAACATGTTATTAGAAATATTATCTAAGTGACCACGGTATTTCAACCAAGGACCTGCCATGGAAATGTGGTCTGTAGTACATTTACCTTTGGCCTTAATTAATAATTTCAATCCTTTTAAATCAGATCCTTCCCATGCTGCGAATGGATCTAATAATTGTAAACGATCAGACGTAGCTGAAACCTTTACTTGAACGCCTGAACCATCAGCTGCAGGAGCTTGATAGCCAGCATCTTCAGCAGCAAATCCTAATTTAGGTAATTCGTCTCCTGAAGGAGCGTCTAATTTCACTTGCTCCCCTTTATCGTTTGTTAACGTATCCGTTAATGGATTGAAAGTTAAATCACCTGCAATCGCTAATGCTGTAACCATTTCTGGTGAAGCAACAAAAGCAAATGTGTTTGGATTACCATCCGCACGTTTTGCAAAGTTTCTATTGAACGAGTGAACAATCGTGTTCTTCTCCCCTTTTTCAGCACCTGGACGAGCCCATTGGCCAATGCAAGGACCACAAGCATTCGAGAATACTGTCGCTCCGATAGAATCAAAAGTGGAGATAAAACCATCGCGTTCGATGGTGTAGCGTACTAACTCAGAACCTGGAGTGATAGTAAATTGCGCTTTCGTCTTCAAACCTTTTGCCGCTACTTGCTTCGCTAAAGAAGCTGCACGTGCGATATCTTCGTAAGACGAGTTAGTACAAGAACCGATCAAACCTACTTCCACTTTCGTAGGCCAGCCGTTTTTCTCAGCCATTTCTTTCATCTTAGAAATAGGCGTAGCTAAATCTGGAGTGAAAGGACCATTTAAATGTGGCTCTAATGTATCTAAATCAATTTCAATTACTTGATCAAAGTATTTCTCAGGGTTTGCATATACTTCAGGATCAGCTGTTAAGTGTTCTTTAACGCCATTCGCTAAAGCTGCTACATCCGCACGCCCAGTTGACTCTAAGTAACGAGCCATCGAAGCATCGTAACCGAAAGTAGAAGTCGTAGCTCCGATTTCAGCACCCATGTTACAAATAGTTCCCTTACCAGTGCAAGACATAGAAGTAGCTCCTTCGCCAAAATATTCAACGACTGCACCTGTACCCCCTTTTACCGTTAGGATACCTGCTACTTTTAGGATAACGTCTTTAGGAGACGTCCAACCATTTAATTTACCCGTTAATTTAACACCAATCAGTTTAGGGAATTTTAATTCCCAAGCTAAACCTGCCATGACATCGCAAGCATCTGCTCCACCTACACCAATGGCAATCATACCTAAACCACCCGCGTTAACCGTGTGTGAGTCAGTACCAATCATCATACCGCCTGGGAAAGCATAGTTTTCTAAAACTACTTGGTGAATGATACCAGCGCCTGGTTTCCAGAAACCGATACCATATTTGTCTGAAACGGACGATAAGAAGTCATAAACCTCTTTATTTTTATCCACTGCTACTTGTAAATCCGTAGTAGAGGCAACTTTTGCTTCAATTAAGTGATCACAATGCACGGTAGAAGGAACAGCCACTTGTGGACGTCCTGCTTGCATGAATTGTAATAAGGCCATTTGAGCAGTTGCATCTTGCATCGCCACACGGTCTGGTGCAAAATCTACATAAGAAGCTCCTCTAGCATAGGCAGCAGTAGCTGTTCCTTCCCATAAATGGCTATAAAGAATTTTTTCAGTTAACGTAAGCGGTTTACCTGTTAACGCACGAGCTGCAGCAATGCGAGCCGGCATGCGATCGTAAACAGCTTTAATCATTTCAATGTCAAAGGCCATGGTAATAATGTTAGGTAAAAAATGTTCACAAAATTAATAGATTAGCTTCAATTTTGCCACTATTTTAAGAGAACATTTCCTTTGTTAGGGAATTATTAAGAACTTTGTTTTATTGCTTGATTTAACCTATTTATTATAGGACTATTTTAACATTTTAATACCCTCTCCGTTTGAACTTTTTGAAAATATTCCTGTTGATTGGATGTTTTTTTCATTTTTCGCTAAATGAAATTCAAGCGCAATCCCTACCTCCAGCTTCTGTTTTAGAGCATGCTTTACGTTCTGCCGATGTGCATGGGCAAGCGATTGGATCCTTTAAGATGCGTGTTAAAGTACAAGAAAAGGCACGATTTAATCAGGTTATTGGGATCGCTCGCAAGAGATTAGCGGCGAAAGAAGGAATTCAAATGGGGCAATGGTATGGAAATCAAACCATCTTAGAGGTACAGGTGGGGCATTTGAACCAACTGATACACGGAATTGAATCCGTTCAGACCTTTCATAAGAAATACACGAAACCTACTTTGTTTCTTTGGCCTGATTTGTACCAAGATTATGTGGGGACCTCTTGTGTGTCTCCGTTGAGCTTTCAAGCTAAATCCTATTATTATTTTAATTTCAAAGGAGATACGCTGGTAGAAGGTAAGTTATGCCGGCAATTTCAAGTAGAACCTAAAATACGTAGAGATCGCTTATTTAAGGGTGTTTTAACGTTAGATGAAGCGGGTTGGATTGTTCGATTTAAAGGAACTGTCTTCGCAGATGCGATCGATTATTCGTTTGATTTGCAACATCAGTTCTTTCAGGACAAATGGATCCCGAAGAAAGGGGAAATTAAATTAGTGGCTGGGTTATTGGGAAGTGATGGGGAGTATGTTTGGGAGCAAGAGTCCATTGGTCAGCCAGAGGAATGGCGATTCGATTCACGTCTGTTTGACGAGCCTAAAAATCCCAAAGAGACCTTGAATATATCTCCAGTGGCATTTGATGAGACATTTGCGAATCAATTTTTGACCAATTTACACGGCTCTTTATTGCGCAAATGGAAGCAAAGGCCTACCTCTAATTTAGTGATGATTGATTCGGTCTATTACAAATCGGCTGAAATTAATAAAGGTTTAGATCCTACGTTTTTTACCGAGGTACCTGGAATGAAAAACCGAGAGGTACTCATAGATAGCTTTAGAATTGCCCCTTTTAATCCTACACAGCTTATTTTGAGTAAGTCTTTCTATTTTGGACAATTCAAGCGTGATTTTTATCCATTTGAGATCTATTATAAATCCCCCGTTTTTGATTCCAATTTTAATACAGTGGAAGGATTTGTGGTTAATACGGCCGTAGTGTTTAGAAAGCGATGGTCACGATATCAGCTGTTAGAGGCGGAGGTTTTGGGTCGAAGAGCTTTTGGTATTAACCGTAATTCTGGTTTACTGAGATTACGTTATCGCTCAGATGCATTTGATTTAACGGTAGCAAATGGGGATTATATAGCTCAATATAATCCTGAGAATACGATTTCGCCAGAGATGAACTCGTTGTCTACTTTGTTATTGAAGAATAACCAGATGAAAATTTACCGGACTAAGTTTACTTCAATGAACCTGACCAAGCGTTTCTCTGCTCGTTTCTTTTTTAAATCATTGGTTGAATATTCCGAGCGTTCTCAGATGGATAATACGACGGATTATTATTGGATTAATTTCTTGAATCGAGATTTTAAGCCGAATAATCCAACGAATTCAGAATATACACAGGAGGGTTTTGCTACACATAAATCCTTTATTACTCAATTACAAGTAGGTTTTCGACCTTTCTTAACCCAAAGTTACCGAGCGAATACACGGCTGACAGATTGGGGATCTTCTCCCCTTTTGTTAGCGAAATACCGGGCAGGATGGAAAGACGTGGCTGGGTCTTCTACGGATTTTAATCAAGTGGAATTGTCCTATCTACATAATATTGAAGTGAATCCTTGGATTAAAATGGGATTGTTGATTAATGCCGGTACATTTATAGGTAATAAGCCATCCTACTTTATCGACTTTAAGCATTATAATGGAACGTTAAACCTAGTTCAGGCGGGTGAAATGTTAGCCTCTGAGCGTTTAGTGGGTTATTACCAAAACTTCACCTCAGGTGCTAACCAGCGGTTGAATGTGAACCATTATGCTAATTCTACCGCTGGAAGCTATGTAGAAGCGCTGAGCTTTTTTCAGTTTTCTAATCTTTGGTTAAAGCCTCTTTTAGGCATGAAAAAGCTCTATGTAAAGGAAGTCTTGATTGCCAATGCGAATTATGTCCAGAATCAAAATTTACTCTATAACGAACTAGGTTACGGACTTGATGGCGTGTTTAAAGTCTTTCGATTAGAGGCGATTGCGAACTTCATTAATGGTCAATTTAGTTACATCGGATTTCGGGTGAATATCAATTCCCGAATTCGCATCGGAAATATCCCAGAATAATTTTTTTTAGCTTTTCGGTGTATTTTGCCTCTTTGTTAAATTTAGAGCCCTTATATTTGAGGTCATTTTAAGAATTTCATTTTTTAACCAGCATAATGGCAAAAAATTTAGTCATCGTTGAGTCTCCTGCGAAAGCGAAGACCATAGAAGGATATTTGGGAAAGGATTTCGTGGTGAAGTCTTCTTTTGGTCACGTACGCGATTTGCCTTTAAAAGGAGATAAAGCCATTGATGTGGAGAACGACTTCGCTCCTACCTATGTGGTATCGGCGGATAAGACAAAGGTCATTTCTGAGTTAAAAAGTTTAGCGAAATCATCGGAGGAAGTGTGGTTAGCAACGGACGATGACCGGGAAGGAGAAGCCATTTCTTGGCACTTAAAAGAAGCTTTAGGGTTAAAAGATAACGCGAAACGGATTGTTTTCCGTGAAATTACGAAACCAGCCATTTTGCAAGCCATTACGCAGCCACGTACCATTGATATGGATTTAGTGAATGCGCAGCAGGCACGCCGGATTATGGACCGTTTGATTGGGTTTGAATTATCACCTGTGCTTTGGTCTAAAGTACAAAAAGGTTTATCTGCTGGCCGTGTGCAATCTGTTGCGGTTCGTTTGATTGTAGAACGTGAGCGTGAAATTGAAAATCACGAAGCGGTAGCTACTTTTAAAGTAGTGGCTCATTTTGATCTTCCAGGTAAAAAGGTATTAAAAGCTGAATTGTCGAAGGCATTTGCCAAAGAAAATGATGCATTAGACTTCTTGAAAAAATGTGTAGGCGCTGCGTTCAGCATCAAAAGCTTAGAAACGAAACCGGCGAAAAAATCACCTGCACCTCCATTTACAACGTCTACCTTACAACAAGAGGCTTCTCGTAAATTAGGTTTTGCGGTAGCTACGACCATGTCTGTCGCTCAAAAACTCTACGAATCAGGTCGTATTACGTATATGCGTACCGATTCTACGATGTTATCGCAAGAAGCAAGAGATAAAGCGAAGGCGGAAATTGAATCAGCTTATGGCGCTAAGTTCCACTACAGTCGTCAGTTTAAGACCAAATCTGAAAGCGCACAAGAAGCTCACGAAGCCATTCGTCCGACAGATTTTGCCAATCACAGCATCACAGGTGATGCGCGTGAGAAGCGTTTATATGAGTTAATTTGGAAGCGCGCCATCGCCTCTCAAATGGCGGATGCCTTAATTGAGCGCACGACCGCTTTAATTGATATTTCAACGACACCTGAGTTGTTATCAGCACAAGGTGAAGTGATTGCCTTTGAAGGTTTCTTGAAGGCCTATTTAGAAGGAAAAGATGACGAGGACGAGGATGAGAACAAAGATATGTTGCCACCTTTGAACGTCGGACAAGTGTTGACATTAGATGAAATGAAGGCCCAAGAGCGTTTTACTCGTGCTGCGCCGCGTTATACGGAGGCAAGTTTAGTGAAAGCTTTGGAAGAAAAAGGAATCGGTCGTCCTTCGACCTATGCTCCTACCATTTCTACCATTATTAAGCGTGCCTATGTGGTGAAAGAAGATCGTCCAGGTAGAGAGCGCGAATTCCAAACTTGGGTACTTTCAAATAACGAGATTTCGGGAACGAAAGCAACAGAAACAGTGGGTACGGAAAAGTCAAAATTATTCCCTACACACATCGGAACACTCGTAACAGATTTCTTAGTTGAAAACTTCGAAAATGTAGTCGATTATACGTTTACCGCGGAGATGGAGGATGAATTTGATAACATCGCCAAGGGTAAATTAGAGTGGACGGTCTTGATGAAAAACTTCTACAAGTCTTTCCATCAAACGATTGAAGATTCTAAATCCATTAACCGCAGTTCTGTGGGTGGTGGACGTGAATTGGGTGTAGATCCTAAGACAGGGCGTTTAGTTTCGGTTCGTTTAGGGAAATTTGGCCCATTTGTACAGTTAGGTGAATCTTCTGAGGAAGAAAAACCAGTCTTTGCAAATTTAACGAAGACACAAGCAGTAAGTACGTTGACTTTTGAAGAAGCTTTGGCCTTGTTAGAACGCCCTAAATTGCCTCGCGAAGTGGGAATTCACAACGATATGCCAGTGATTATTGGTGCTGGAAAATTAGGTCCTTACATTAAATATGATGGCAAATTTACGAGTTTGCCTGATACACACGATCCATTCACGATTGAAATGGATCAAGCGATTGCGGTCATTGCCCAAGCATTGAAGGACGCGGAAGCTGGTGGTTTAGGATACTTTGAAGATTCCTTGATTGAGACCGGTAAAGGCCGTTTTGGTCCTTATGTGAAGCACAATGGCAAGTATTATTCTTTAGCGAAAACAGATAATTTAGCCACCATTGATCAAGCGCGTGCCATCGAATTAATCGAAGCAAAGCGTAAAGTGGAAGCGAATAAATTCATTAAGGAATTTGCAGAGAATGAGTCTGTTAAGGTAGTGAACGGCATGTACGGTCCGTATATCCAAATCGGAAAACGCAACGTGAAGATCCCTAAAGGAACGGAACCTGCTGATTTAACCTTAGAGGAGTGTTTAGCCCTAGGTGACGCGGCTCCAGCCCCTAAAAAAGCACGTAAAAAATAAGCATATGAGTCAGATTATCGATGGAAAGATGGTAGCCGAAACGATGAAAGTCGCTATTGGTGAAGAAGTAAAACAAATGGTTGCCGCAGGCCAAAAAGCCCCTCATTTAGTGGCCATCCTCGTAGGAAATAATGGCGCATCTGAGACCTATGTAGCGAATAAAGTAAAATCGTGTGAGGAATTAGGCTTTGCGTCTACCCTGTTACGTTTTGATCCTTCGATCTCTGAAGCTGATTTGTTAGCGGAAGTACAAAAAGTGAATGACAATCCGGAAATGGATGGCTTAATCGTTCAATTACCACTTCCAAAGCACATTAATCCAGATAAAGTAATGGAAACGATTCATCCGTCTAAAGATGTAGATGGTTTCCACCCGATCAATATTGGTCGTATGGCCAAAGGATTGCCGGCATACATCTCTGCCACACCGCAAGGAGTGTTGGATTTATTAGCTTATTACAAGATTGAAACCGCTGGAAAGCACTGCGTGGTAGTCGGTCGTTCTCAAATTGTAGGTTTACCCATGTCCATCTTAATGCAGCGCAATCACCCAGTGGGTAACTGCACGGTTACCTTAACGCATTCTAGAACGACTAATCTAGAAGAAATTTGTTCTCAAGGGGATATTGTTATTGCAGCATTAGGTATACCAGAGTTTATTAAGTCTGCCCACATTAAACCAGGTGCCGTGGTTATCGACGTAGGTTTAACCCGCGTGGAAGATGCGACAAAGAAATCAGGCTTTGCTTTAAAGGGCGATGTGGATTTCGCTGATGTAGCTCCAAAATGTTCCTACATCACGCCTGTACCTAAAGGCGTAGGTCCCATGACCATCGTTTCCTTGATGAAAAATACGCTTTTAGCAGCTAAAGGTGTTATTTATCCGAAAAACTAAGATTGATATAGATAGCGATAAAAGACTCCTAAAGGGAGTTTTTTATCGTATTCATCATTCAAAAAAATCTCTCCCGATTCCGCCTGTTCTGGCACATTGAAAATCCCTTTCATTAAGTTTTCTACAACCAAGGTTGAAAATCCTAAGGAGTAGACGTTCGTTAATAGAATATGTTCCTTCGGATCTAAAATTTCCTTAACAGAACGCAGCATATCATCGATTTGTTCTTCTAATACCCATTTTTCTCCTTCTGGACCACGACCATAGGCTGGAGGATCCAAGAGAATGCCTTGGTAGAAATTGCCGCGTCTTGCTTCGCGTTTGACGAATTTAAGCGCGTCTTCCGCCATCCAACGGATATTATCTAGCTTGGATACTTCCATGTTTTCTCTTGCCCAGGATAAGACGGGTTTCACCGAATCCACGTGTGTCACATCAGCTCCTACCTGCTTGCAGGCTAAACTTGCACCGCCAGTATAGGCGAACAAATTGAGTATTTTAGGCTTTGGTGTTTTTAATAAGGGAATGTTCTTTGCCAAAAACTCCCAGTTCGACGCTTGCTCCGGAAATATACCTACGTGCTTAAAGGAGGATAAAGATATTTTGAAATTTAAATTTAAGGTCTCTGATTGATAGGGCATAAACCATTTATCAGGTACCCCCTTCTTTACTTCCCAAACCCCACGTTCCGTACTTCCCTTTTCTTTTTTGAAGTAGGCATTCGCTTTACTTGCCCAGAATTCTTCAGATAATGATTTTTGCCAAACAGCCTGCGGCTCCGGACGTCTCACCACAAAGGCTCCAAACTGTTCCAGTTTTTCGAACCCACCTGAGTCAATTAATTCGTAGTTTTTACCCCAAAAAGCGGGTGTTTCAATGGCAATAGAAGCTGAATTTTTCAAATTTTAGGGGTTCAATGGGATTTTAGTCAGGAAATATACGGAGCGTCTTCCTTCCTCTGAATTGTTGATAGTTTGGTTGCCAGAAGCGATAAAGTTATTGCTATACCAATAGTTAAGGTCTGATTTTTCTTGACGGCGAATTTTATCACCCTCATTTTGTGTGCTCAATTCTTGTACTTTCTCATCGCCAGACTGACCTTCAGGGCTAATGTATTTAGAGATAATGTTGTTCCCTCTTTGGTAAGATAAAGTCAACACATCACCGTGTAATGAGGTCTTAATCTTTTGAATTAATTTTTCCTCTTTGATATTATTTAAATCAATAGACTGATCCCAAAGTAGATTCCCTTTTTCATCTAATTCAGCAATCACTGCGTGGGTATAAATCCAACCATCAAACTGCTGTGAATTGCTATATGAATTATAGCCTCTGTACCCCCAAGGGCTGTAATAACTCGAAAAGGGCGAGTACAATCCATAATTTCCATAACCCCAACGATAGGGATTATACATCATATTCCAAGGGGAATAGAGTCCACCACCTAGCATTCCCAAAGTTCCTCCAAAAGGCGAGTAATTCACATATTTATAATCTGGATAGAAAGCTTCTGCCACCACGATATAATGGTCACCCTTTTTGATGATTTCATGCATTAAAAGACGGTAATCTAAACGTAGCTCCTCACCTTTTTCCTCTTTCGATTTAATCTTTTTCTCCTGTTTGTTCTTCTGTTTTTCTCCTAAGAAATTAAAGAAGTTCGTAAACTGCGTGAAGCTTGTAAATTTTGACTCTTGTAAATCTCCATCTAAATAGGAGCTGAAGTATAAGCCTTGTGAACTTGGTCCTTTCGAGGATCCTATAGAGCCTTTATGGCCATAGGTTCCCACCACTATCTGTAATGAATCGTTTAGTTGAGTTGATTTGGCATTCATCTGTGCATACTCGTCTTTCGGATTCATGGTAATTTGCCCTAACTGATTCCCATCTTCATCAAAGGATTTTAAGATTAGTTGGTAGTTTTTTGCCTTTTTCCCTACCGAATAGACCACATTGATTTGCTGTTGTAGTGTGTCTAAATCCATCGATTGGATCTCTGCTTGTCCGTTCACGACAGCCGGAAGAATGCGGGTTCGCTTTTCACTTAGATTGGTGAAAAGAATGACGGGTGTGCTGTTAATGATACCCCCAATAAATAAGGACTGATTTAAGGCTTTAAAGTTCGAAATTTCCATCTTCTCGACCGAAAAGATTTGGAATTTTTCCAATTTACCATCGGTCGGATTGACACGAACGATGTAGTAATTATTGCTTTTAAAGCGACTGAACAATAAATAGAGGCGATTCCCGTCGTAACAATGCGTTACATAATCTAGGTTGCCGTCTACGCTTCCTTGGTTTGTCCAAACCTGCTCTAAATTCGTATTGAATTTTCTAATATTGAATTCCGCTTTACCTATGTGATTTAATACAATCACCCCTTTTTCTCCTAATGGAATGGAAAAAGTTTCCAATTGACTTGAACCTACTGGGATTTCAATTCGCTTCATTTCTTGGGCGAAAGTAGCGATACTACAAAATGTAAATACAAGTAAAAGGCGGATCGATTTCATCATTATTCAGCTAGGCTTAAAATTATATCGAATTCTGCTTTTGCGACGGGTGTTACGGATAAACGGGATTGTTTGATGAGCGCTAAACCAGATAAGCGATCATCTGCTTTCATCGTTTTCAATGTGACCGTTTTAGCGAATTTTTTAACCGGGATTAATTCGACAACGACCCAACGTGGATCTTCCGTAGTCGGATCAGGAAAGTGCTCCCGTTTTACTTCTGCTAATCCTACGACTTCCATTCCTTCGTTAGAATGGTAAAAAAAGACCCAATCGCCTTTTTTCATCGCCATCATATTGTTCCGGGCTTGGTAATTTCGAACGCCGTCCCACACAGATTTCCCTTCCTTAACGAAATCATCCCAAGAATATTTGAAAGGCTCTGATTTTACTAACCAATAATTCATGATTATGGGAATTTAGGGAATTTAGAGAAGTCAGGTTTGCGTTTTTCAAGGAAGGCATTCTTGCCTTCTTTGGCCTCATCCGACAAGTAATAAAGCAGTGTTGCGTTACCTGCTAATTCTTGGATACCTGCTTGGCCATCTAATTCCGCATTAAACGCAGATTTCAACATGCGAAGCGCTAAAGGACTCTTCTCTAACATCTTTTCGCACCAGGCTACCGTAGTTTTTTCCAGCTCTTCTAAAGGAACCACTTTATTCACTAATCCCATTTGTAGTGCTTCAGAAGCGTCATATTGATCACACAGGAACCATATTTCTCTCGCTTTCTTTTGACCTACGACACGCGCTAAATAAGACGCACCAAAACCACCATCGAAAGATCCCACATTCGGTCCAGTTTGGCCAAAACGCGCATTTTCAGCCGCTATTGATAAGTCGCAGATGACGTGTAACACGTGACCACCACCGATAGCCCAACCAGCCACCATCGCTACTACGGGCTTAGGAATGGTTCTGATTTGACGTTGTAAGTCTAAAACATTTAAACGTGGAACGGTATCTTTTCCTACGTAACCACCATCACCACGGACACTTTGATCCCCTCCAGAGCAGAACGCTTTCCCGCCTTCTCCTGTTAAAATAATCACACCCACTTTCGGATCTTGGCGAGCCAGTTCCATCGCCTCAGACATTTCCTGAACGGTTAATGGAGTGAAAGCATTGTGTTTATGAGGTCTATTGATCGAAATTTTAGCAATTCCATTGTAGAATTGAAATAAGATATCCTCGTAGGTTTTGATGGTTTCCCAAGGGAAAGATGAAATCATAAATGTATTAGTTTGATTCGTTGTATTCTACCTCCCATGTGTGGTCGGCTAATAAAGTTACTTTGGCTAAAAAACGGCTATATTTAAACGATCGGCCCCATTCCTCTGGCGCTACTAGGGAAAGTAAGTCTGCTCCATTTTCTTTTTCGTATAAATAATAGGTCTCACTAATGATGGGTTCGAATCCCATGGCTGCATCATAAATGCGCTCTGAAATTTCTTTACGGTCTGCTAATAATTTTGCCTGACGCGCTAATACCTCCATCTGCTCGTACAGTTGGTTCATTTGGCGGTCTGTTTGCTGGCGCATCGCTAGCATAGAACGGCCTTTTACCTTACCCATATCATCCGGTTTGATAACTGCACCTCCTGCCGTATGGGCATAAGGAAGTAAACCTGGATTTTCGGCTACTTTATCAGGATTAATGGGATTAAAAAAAGCTTCTTCTGACATAAATGGGGCTTAGTAAAGGGTGTACCTTTAATAACCTACGAAATTAGAGAATGTTTGGTTAATTTTGGAAAGATTCTCTAATTATATGCGTCATCTGGCTTCGCTCTTCTTGGATTTACCTGTGGCTGAAACAGAATTTGAACGGCAAGTCTTTGCTTTTTGCCAGGCTTGGCGAGCGGGTCAAACAGAGTTCACCTTTCACACTTCCGGCTCCACAGGCGAACCAAAGCCTATTGTCATTTCTCGGGAGCGACTGTATTTATCTGCAAAGATGACCGGAGATTGGTTAAAACTGGAAAAAGGAAATGTGGCCCTATTGTCCTTGCCACCCACCTACATTGCTGGAGCGATGGTATTAGTTCGGGCTTTGGTACATGATTTAGCCTTGATTTTAGTAGAACCTTGCCAAAACCCTTTAAGCCAAATCCCTCCTCAAAACATTCATTTAGCCTCTTTTGTTCCGACACAATGGGCGACGATGCTCTCTTCAGGAATAGCACTAAATGGCTTTTTTCAAGAAGCAAAAGGAGTCTTATTAGGTGGGGCCTCCGTCCCTGAAATTCTGAGAAAAGACTATGGTTTCCCCGTTTACGAAACGTATGGGATGACAGAGACGGTTTCTCATATCGCCTACAGAACGTGGAATCAGGCTCATTTTCAAACATTACCGGGTGTCCAAATAGGTCAAAATGACGAAGGTTGTTTATTAATCTGTGCTCCGGTGACAGATAATAAGTGGATCGAGACGCGCGACGTGGTTGAATGGGTTTCTGAAGGTCAATTTACTTTAAAAGGGCGTTTAGACCGGGTAATTAATTCAGGGGGCATCAAGTTGCAGCCTGAGAAAATAGAAACGGTGTATCGATCTCTTACCTCCCTGCCCATCTTTGTAGCCGGAATTCCAGATGCCTTTTGGGGTCAAAAATTGGTTTTGTTTTTGGAATCTTCATCACCCGTTTCCATTAACCTTGAAACAGCTTCATTAAGCTCAGCAGAGATTCCCAAAGAAATCATTTACCTTCCTGCATTTATAAAAACCGCCAGTGCTAAAATTGATACGGCGAAAACCGTAGCTTTGTATCTTAATTCCCTTTAGATGAACCCGAATAAATTATCCCGCAGCTTTAAACTCTTTTATGAGTCGCCCATTAATGTGCCGGCTCCCTATCACTTAGAAGCTGTTTTTACCTTTTTGCAATTTGATACCGAAAAGCCTACTATAGCGATTGAAATTCAATACATCGACCGTTCGGATTTTTCCAGAGAAGAATTAATTGCAGATGGTTTAGTACCGGATGATAGCTGGACATATGAAGGAGAATTGCCCTTAGTATGGCGAGATCGATTGATGCCTGCTTTTCAAGAATATGTCACAGGATCTTGTTCTCCTAAAGATCAGGAGCCATTTATTACTTTAGAAGCGAATGATACAACTCCCAATGTGCCCCTGTATCTAGAGCCACAAGAGTCCTTGATTCAAGAATTTATGCAAGCGATGTTCGAAATCGATGGTCGCGAATTACCGCTTTATTTGGGATTTCAATTCAAAGATCGCGCTGGAAATTGGCGTAAGATCGAGGGAGAAATGTCTTTTGCCGCTCTTAATTTTACCTACCTTGATAGCGAAGAAGGTCAAAAAACCTTCTCTAATTGGGATGAATTACAGGAATTAATGAACCACGTTTTTATCGCCGAATTTTCTGCCGAGAAAGCAAATCAGAACTGTAAATCCGCTAGTTTAGCGGTCTATCCTGGAGATGGTTTATGGTATGTAGCAGGACATTCGTTACGTAAACCAAGCGGAAACAATTATTATTTTGACGAGTTAGAAGAAAAATTACAGTTCATTTTTTAGCTATGGAAAATCAAATTTTAGACGTTCTTAACCTTCAGAAATCCGCTCTATTGCGTTTATCTACATCATCTGCTGCGCAGCGTATAGAGAAATTGCGAAAAATCGAAAGCTACTTAATGCAGCATAAAGAGGATTTGTGTGATGCCTTGTATGCGGACTTTAAGAAGCCTGCTTCAGAGGTTGTTATTGCTGAAATGCTAGGTGTCAAGCGAGAAATAAACCATACCATTAAGCATTTAAAGTCATGGATGAAACCCCAATCGGTTTCTACACCGTTAATGCTTTTAGGGACAAAAGGATTAGTTCAATATGAAGCCAAAGGACTTTGTTTGATTATTTCCCCTTGGAATTACCCCTTTAATTTATCGATTTGCCCTCTTGTGCATGCGATTGCCGCAGGTAATGCCGTTATTTTGAAGCCATCTGAATTAAGTCCAGCTACGGCAGCTTTCATTCAGAAGATGATTTCGTCTTTATTTGATAAAAGTGAAGTGTCTGTTTTTGAAGGGGATGCGACTGTATCTACGTTTTTATTAGATCAGAAATTTGATCATATTTTCTTTACAGGTAGCCCAGCTATTGGGAAGGTTGTCATGTCAGCGGCTGCTAAGCATTTGACCTCTGTTACGTTAGAATTAGGAGGCAAATCGCCTGCGATTGTGGGGCCAGAGGTGAATGTGGAAGAAGCAGCGGCGAAGATTGCCTGGGGTAAGTTCTTAAATAATGGCCAAACCTGTATCGCCCCAGATTACCTATATCTGCATGAGAAGAATTATTTCTCCTTTTTAAAGGCATTAGAGGCTACTGTTGAAACTTTTTATGGTAAGAACGTGGCGAAAAGTAAAGATTATGCCCGTATCGTTAATCGCCGTCATTTTGATCGCATTGTATCTTTATTGGACGATGCGAAAGAAAAAGGAGCCCAAGTACTCTTTGGAGGAAAGACGGATGCCGATGATTGTTTTATCGAACCTACGGTATTGATTAACTGTACGCCTGAGATGCGCATTATGCAGGAAGAGATTTTTGGCCCTATCCTACCCGTGATGTCCTATCAAGATGAAATGGAGGTGACTGCAAATATTCGCCAAGGTGATAAGCCATTGGCTTTGTACGTATTTTCGACGAATACAGAGTTTAATCAATATATATTAGATCACACAAGTTCAGGGACATCGGTGGTTAATGATTGTTTGATTCAATTTGGTCACAATGAATTGCCTTTTGGCGGGGTAAATCACTCTGGAATTGGTAAATCTGGTGGTCATTATGGTTTTGTCGAGTTCTCTAACCAAAAATCGGTTGTTATTCAACGAACGAATTTATTGAAGAATTTCTATCCTCCTTACGGCGTTAAAGTGCGTTGGATGATTGATTTTGTATTAAAATGGCTATAAGATTATTCATTTTAGGTTTATTTTTTTTAGGATCTTGCCAAAGTTCTCCCGACTCCAAGGGTGAGAAAATTCCTGATCAGCAAGCGATCACCACAGGTCAGCAAGGAGAAAAGAATATTCAGTTTTTAACGCTTCAACTGGAAGATCAGCCTAGTGCGAATCTGTTTTATTTGCGTGCAAAGAACTATATAAGTCTTCATGCGTATGGTTTAGCTGATCAAGATATCGAAAAAGCCTTGCGTGATAATCCAGGTGAACCTGATTATTTAGCTCTTTCTGCTATAATTAAGCAGAAAGTAGAGGATTATGCGACTTCTATTGATCGGGCTAAATTAGTCGAAATTACAGACTTAAATTCTTCTCAAAACACGCTTTTGTTAGTTCAAAATTATTTTGCCACCAAGCAGATGAGTCTTGGTCGCTATTATTTGAAAAAGATCGATCCTAGTCTCTTACCTGCTTCGGATAAGGCTATTTTAAAAGCGGTAAAGGACTATGCGGTCTCAGATTCTGCTCGACTATATACCTTGATGGATTCAAAGCCGGCTGACGAATCACCCTTAGTGTACATTTATTATGAGCAGGCCATGCAAAATTTAGCTTCTTTGCGTTACCAGCAATTGATTTTAGCAAGTTTGAAGAAATACCCATTGGATCCCTATTTTATGCGTTATTGGGCTCGGTTTTTAGTTAAAATGAAAAAATACTCACAGGCAGCTTTAGTCTACAAGCAAGTACTGAAGACCTATCCTAAGACGAAATCTTTGCAGGCGGAATTAGTCTATTTTGATTTGGCCAAACAAGGCAAATTGCCAATAGAACGGACAGAATCTACTGCTGATTCCTTATCTGTATCATCCGATTCCTTATCTCAAAATTAATCAGGCGCTCATTTCAATACATTGCGCCTTAATTTGTACCTTTGCACAAATTTTTTAGAATGATCAAAATTACATTTCCCGACGGACAAGTAAGAGAATTTGAAAAAGGTATCACTCCTTTTCAAGTGGCCTTGTCTATTTCAGAAGGTTTAGCACGGAATGTGTTAGCGGCTAATTTAAATGGCGAGGTAGTGGATTCCTCCACTCCTATTGAAGCAGATGCAGCTTTGCAATTATTAACCTGGAATGATGCAGATGGGAAAAAGACCTTTTGGCATTCGTCTGCTCACTTATTAGCAGAAGCAATCGAGGCTTTGTATCCTGGTACTAAATTCGGTATCGGTCCAGCTATTGAAAACGGTTTTTATTACGATATTGACTTAGGAGAGCAAGAATTTGGTTCAGATCAATTCAAGGCGATCGAAGATAAAATGCTTGAATTAGCACGTACGAAAAATGAATATGTTCGTACCTCAGTATCTAAAGCTGATGCCATTTCTTATTTCAAAGAGAAAGGCGATGAATACAAATTAGAATTAATCGACGGTTTAGCTGATGGCTCAATCACCTTCTATAATCAGGGTAATTTCACTGATTTATGCCGTGGACCACATATTCCTAACACAGGATTTATTAAATCTGTTAAATTGCTTTCAGTCGCGGGTGCCTATTGGCGAGGCGACGAAAAACGTAAGCAACTAACGCGTATTTACGCGATTACCTTCCCTAAAGCAAAAGAATTAGAAGAATATTTAACTTTATTAGAAGAGGCTAAACGCCGTGACCACCGTAAACTAGGAAAGGAAATGGAATTGTTCGCCTTTTCTGAAAAGGTGGGAATGGGGCTTCCTTTATGGTTACCTAAAGGTACCTTGTTACGTGAGCGTTTAGAAAACTTCCTACGTCGTGCGCAAGTGAGAGCGGGTTATTCTCCTGTTATCACTCCTCACATCGCGAGTAAAGAATTATATGTGACTTCAGGTCATTATGCGAAATACGGAAAGGATTCTTTCCAACCTATTCATACGCCAGACGAGAACGAAGAATTCTTCTTAAAGCCAATGAATTGCCCTCACCACTGCGAGATTTACAAAACCAAGCCTCGTTCGTACAAGGATTTGCCTTTGCGTTTAGCGGAGTTTGGTACCGTTTATCGGTATGAGCAAAGTGGTGAATTACACGGTTTAACGCGTGTTAGAGGCTTTACTCAAGATGACGCGCACATTTTCTGTCGTCCGGATCAAGTGGAAGATGAATTTATGAAGGTGATTGACTTAGTGTTGTATGTATTCAAAGCCTTAGGTTTTGACTCCTATTCAGCACAGGTTTCCTTGCGCGATAAAGAGAATAGAGAAAAGTACATCGGTAACGATGAAGATTGGGATCGTGCGGAGTCTGCGATTATTCGCTCGGCTGAAGCAAAAGGTCTTCCTACGGTTATTGAATACGGAGAGGCGGCTTTCTATGGTCCTAAGCTTGACTTTATGGTGAAGGATGCCTTAGGTCGTAAATGGCAGCTAGGTACTATTCAGGTTGATTATCAGTTGCCTCAACGTTTTGAATTAGAATATACGGGGTCAGATAATATGAAACACCGTCCTGTCATGATTCACCGGGCGCCATTTGGTTCATTAGAGCGTTTCGTAGCCATTTTAATTGAGAATACAGCAGGGAACTTCCCGTTGTGGTTATCTCCTGACCAAATTGCTGTTCTTCCTATTTCAGAGAAATACGAAGATTATGCCAATGAATTATACCTTCGTTTACAAGAGAAAGATTTGCGTGGTTATGTAGATCATAGAAACGAAAAAATGGGACGTAAAATTCGGGATGCAGAAATCGCGAAAGTACCATTTATGATTGTTGTGGGTGAAAAGGAACAAGCAGAAGGAATCGTTAGCGTTCGGAAGAAAGGTGATGGTGATGTGGGATCGATGACGTTGGACTCCTTCATAGCGATGGCACAAGAAGAAATCCAGTCCTTAACCTATGAAAAATAGGAGCTTATGCGCTTTTTGCTTGCATTTGCGTTATTTTTGATTTAGCTTTCGATTTAATCTATATTAAACCCATTTTATTTTATGGCTTTACGCCCGAATAACAATTACAGAGGAAACAAAAGAGAAGAAGAGCCTTACCGCATCAATCAGTTAATTCGTGGTGTAGAGGAGGTTCGTTTAGTAGGCGAGAATATTGAAGTGGGAGTTTATCCCTTTGCGAAGGCTTTAGAACTAGCTGTAGCTCAGAGTTTAGATCTAGTAGAGATTTCTCCTAAAGCGGTCCCTCCTGTTTGTAAGATCATTGATTATGCGAAATTCAAGTATGATCAAAAGAAGAAGCAGAAGGAAATCAAGGCAAATGCAACGAAAACGGTCATTAAAGAGATTCGTTTCGGTCCTAACACGGATGAGCATGATTTCAATTTCAAATTAAAACATGCGGTTAACTTTCTTAAAGAAGGCGCTAAAGTGAAAGCTTATGTGCACTTTGTGGGTAGAACAATCGTGTTTAAAGAGCGTGGTGAAATGTTGTTATTGAACTTCGCTAAAGGTCTGGAAGACGTAGGTAAGCCAGACGATATGCCTAAATTAGAAGGTAAGCGAATGAGCATCATCTTCTCCCCTAAAGCCATCAAGAAATAATTTTCATACGGATGCTGGAATTATAGGGTAATTTTCATTACTTTTGCATTCCAAATTTCAAAATTTAATTTTTACATAATTATCAAACAATGCCAAAAATTAAAACTAACTCTGGAGCGAAAAAACGTTTCAAAGTAACGGGAACTGGTAAGATTAAGCGTAAACACGCATTTCATAGCCATATCCTAACTAAAAAAACAACTAAACAAAAGCGTAATTTAGTTCACGCTACTTTAGTTCACCCATCTGATATGGACCGCGTTAACTTATTGTTAGGTCTTTAATTAGAATTTAAGTTATTGTTAAACCAGAAAGAAGGCTCAAGTAATCAACCGATTCGCCTCATTTCAAAAAACAAAAAATTATGCCAAGAAGTGTCAATCACGTAGCCTCAAGAGCTAGAAGAAAGAAAATCCTTAAGTTAGCTAAAGGATTCTACGGTCGCGGAAAAAATGTCTGGACAGTAGCAAAAAACAAAGTAGAGAAAGGTTTGCAATACGCATACCGTGACCGTAAAGTTAAGAAAAGAGATTTTCGTGGTTTATGGATCCAACGTATCAATGCAGCAGCTCGTCAAGAAGGTCTTTCTTACTCAGCGTTCATGGGTAAATTCAATAAATCTGGAATGACGTTAAATCGTAAAGTCTTAGCTGACTTAGCGATGAATCACCCAGAAGCTTTTAAAGCAGTTGTGAAGAACTTGAAGTAATTCTTGTTTAAACAGAAAGAGAGCCTCGAATTTTTCGGGGCTTTTTTTTGTGCCTATATTTGTCCTATGATGCATCAGCCGATCTACCTTGATTATGCAGCGACCACTCCGGTTCACCCGGAGGTGCTTTCGGCTATGCTCCCCTATTTTACGGAGGTATTCGGTAACGCCGGCTCATCCGCCCATTTATACGGTTGGAGAGCTGCAGAGGCGGTAGAGCAATCGCGCACATCTATAGCGTCCTATTTTCAAGTCAAACCTTCTGAAGTATTATTTACTTCTGGTGCTACTGAATCTATCAATTTAGGTATTCGTGGTTTTTTACAAGGAAAGCCGAAGGGACATCTTATTACTAGTGTCTTAGAACACAAAGCTGTGTTAGAAGTGTTTCATTCCTTAGAGGTCGAAGGTTGGTCGGTGACTTATTTGACGGATACTGCGGAACTTGAAAAAGCCATTCGCTCAGATACAGTTTTAGTTTCATTCATGTTAGTGAATAATGAATTAGGAACGATTCTTGATCACGAAAAGGTATTACGCTTTTGTGAAGAACAAGGTATTTGCTTTCATTCGGATGCAACTCAAGCCATAGGTAAACACTCACTAACTAAACTGCCACATCTTCTCAGTTTTAGTGGTCACAAAATCTATGGCCCGAAAGGAATTGGGGCTTTAATTGCGCGCGTTCCCATGAGTCCCATTCTGTACGGCGGTGGACAAGAACGAGGTTTACGTCCCGGTACTTTACCAGTCCCTTTAATTGTAGGCTTAGCAAAGGCTGTGGAGATGATCCCAGAATGGCTTTCTAGGGCTTCTTTTTACCATAATGCCAAAGAACAATTAGCTTCCTTTCTTCCTTTGATTAATTCTCCTGAAAATTCAGTTCCATCCATTCTTAATTTTACGCTAAAAGGGGCTGATTGGGAAAAGATGTTTCAAGTATTAAACGGCTTAGCGTTTTCGAATGGTTCAGCTTGTAATGCAAAAACAGAATTACCCTCTCACGTGTTAATAGCCTTAGGTTATTCGGATGAAGATGCGTTAGCAAGTGGCCGAATAAGTTTAGGCTATTTTACCACAGAAGAGGAAATTGATCGTGTATGCGAAATCCTTTCCCAAAATTTACCCAAACTTCTATGAAAGAACTTTATACGGTCATTCAGCAAGTAAAGGATTTGCAAAAAGCTGGGTTGAAATTTGTCTTAGCAACCGTGGTTCGTGTGGAGGGTAGCGCCTACCGTCGTCCAGGAGCGAGAATGTTGATCGCGGAAGATGGGAGCTGGTGGGGTGGAATTTCCGGTGGTTGTTTAGAGGGAGATATTTTGAAGAAGGCACAACTAGCCTTGTTTTCGCAGAGCTATAAAACGATAACCTATGACACCCGCGAGGAAGACCCGTTTGCCTTAGGCATTGGATTAGGTTGTCAAGGAGTTATTGAAATTCATATTAATCCATTTCAGGATCAAATTAATGCGCTTGTCGAGGCACTGGAGAGTCATTTAGCCGGAAATGAAGCGCACACATTAAAGATGCATCTTTCTGCTCATTTTCAAATTGAATTAGCTGATGCGCCTGCCTCACATGGAAGTGAATGGTCGGATGACGTCTTTACGGAGTATTTGCCGGCACCCATGACTGTTTGGGTTTTTGGAAATCAATTTGATGCACAGGGATTTATTCAGCAAGCCAGTGTATTAGCATGGCGCGTTTATTGGGTGGGTATTTTGGCTAAAATGAACTCTAATCTTACGGTTATGGGTCGTTACGGATATGAGGATATTTGGCCTATACAATCTTCTGATTTTCTAGTGATGATGACACATGATTTGGAAAAAGATGTGAAGATTTTGGAAAAATTGATCTCCGCTCCTGTTACACCAGCCTATGTGGGAATTCTAGGACCCAAGAAAAGATTTGAAAAGCTCCAAAACCATTTCAAGCAGGATTTAGTTACACTATTACCTATTTCGACACCGATTGGTTTGGATATAGGTGCAGAAGGTCCAGAAGAGATTGCGATCTCAATTATGGCAGAAATTTTATCAACTAAAAATAATAGAAACGGCCAGCGATTAAGTTTACGAGATCGCGCCATTCACGAATAATATGAGTACACAAATCAACCGCCTAAAAGAACAAATTTCCCCTTTACGTGATGCTTTAGTGCATCATCCAATCAATTCCTTTATTCAAAGTACCGCAGAACTTGAGGTATTTATGAAGCACCATGTCTTCGCTGTATGGGACTTTATGTCCTTAGTAAAGAAGTTGCAACAGGAATTTACCTCGGTGGATGTGCCTTGGAATCCCAAAGGCCCAGCAGAAGTTCGTTATTTAATCAATGAGATTGTATTAGGGGAAGAGTCCGATGTGGATCAAAATGGTGTTTACATCAGCCATTTTGAACTTTACTTAAGAGCGATGGAGGAATTATCTTTTATGCCCTCTCCTTTCTTACATGAGTTAAGATCCTATGCGAATTTGGATGAATTATTGCTAGCTATTCCTAAAGCCAATATTCCTGAATCCGTTAAAGCTTTCTTGACCTTTACTTTTTCTTCGATTCAAAATAGAAGCATTGAAGAGATTGCGGCTATTTTTACGTTTGGCAGAGAAGATATCATTCCAGAAATGTTTCAAGTCATTGTCGATCAATTGAAGCGTGATTCACCAGAAAAAGTAGAAACCTTAGTGTATTACTTAGAACGTCATATTGAAGTAGATGGTGGTCATCACAGTGAGTTAGCCTATAAGATGATGGAACACCTGTGTGGTGACGATGAGGCTAAGTGGCAGAAAGCGACTCAGGCTGCTGTGGAGTCATTGCAGGTTAGGCTGAAGTTGTGGGACGGTATAGTCTACAATAGATAATAGATTAGAGAGTTGAGAGTAAAGATGTAGCATAAAAAAAGCCCGATCCATGACAGATCGGGCTTTTTTATTTTACCGCTTAGGCTTATTTTACTTCTTCAAAAGAAACGTCTTCCGCTCCACCATCAGCTGCTGAATCTGCTGATTGAGTTGCTTCGCCGCCTTCTGCGCCAGCACCTGCCGCATACATCTCTTGAGATGCTGCTGTCCAAGCTGTATTCAATTTTTCTAATCCAGCATCGATACCAGCTAAATCTTGTGAAGCGTGAGCTACTTTCAATTCTGCCAAAGCACCTTCGATAGCCGTTTTATTTCCTTCCGATAATTTCTCACCGTATTCTTTCAATTGCTTGTCCGATTGGAAAATCAACGCATCTGCTTGATTGATTTTTTCTACTTTTTCTTTTTCTAATTTATCCGACGCCTCGTTTGCTTTCGCCTCGTTACGCATTTTCTCGATATCCTCGTCAGTTAAGCCGCTAGATGCCTCGATACGGATTTTTTGCTCTTTACCTGTTCCTTTGTCTTTGGCAGAAACATTCAAAATACCATTCGCATCAATATCGAATGTTACTTCGATTTGAGGTACACCGCGTTGTGCTGGTGGCAAACCATCTAAGTGGAAACGGCCTAATGAACGGTTATCTTTCGCCATTGGACGCTCACCTTGAAGCACGTTTAATTCTACTGAAGGTTGGTTATCCGCTGCCGTAGAGAATGTCTCAGACTTCTTCGTAGGAATCGTCGTATTCGCTTCGATCAATTTCGTGAATACACCACCCATTGTTTCAATACCTAATGAAAGTGGAGTAACGTCTAATAATAACACGTCTTTCACCTCTCCTGTTAATACTCCACCTTGGATAGCAGCTCCGATCGCAACTACCTCATCAGGATTTACTCCTTTTGAAGGCTTTTTGCCAAAGAACTTCTCTACTTCCTCCTGAATACGTGGAATACGCGTCGAACCACCTACTAAGATGACCTCATCGATATCAGAGTTTGTATAACCTGCGTTTTTCATCGCACGCTTACAAGGCTCTAATGTACGTTGGATTAAGCTATCTGCTAATTGCTCGAATTTCGCTTTTGATAAGGAACGTACTAAGTG
The DNA here is from genome assembly GCF_019916085.1 of Aquirufa lenticrescens. Taxonomy (NCBI): domain Bacteria; kingdom Pseudomonadati; phylum Bacteroidota; class Cytophagia; order Cytophagales; family Flectobacillaceae; genus Aquirufa; species Aquirufa lenticrescens. The sequence goes on from NZ_CP049834.1 coordinate 2,281,863, forward strand.
CTTCGGGATACCATCTACCGGCATAATGTACGGTAAGTTGATTTCCGTTGCAGCACTAGAACTCAATTCAATTTTCGCTTTTTCAGCCGCTTCTTTTAAGCGCTGTAAAGCCATTGGATCTTTACGCAAATCGATATTCTCGTCAGCGATAAATTCTTCTGCTAACCAGTTGATGATTACTTGGTCAAAGTCATCTCCACCTAAGTGTGTATCACCATCTGTTGATTTCACTTCGAATACGCCATCGCCTAATTCAAGTACGGATACGTCAAACGTACCACCACCTAAGTCGAATACCGCAATCTTCATATCCTTTCCACCTTTGTCTACGCCATAAGCAAGTGCCGCTGCCGTAGGTTCGTTGATGATACGTTTTACTTCTAAACCAGCGATTTGGCCTGCTTCTTTCGTCGCTTGACGCTCTGCATCATTAAAGTAAGCAGGAACGGTGATAACGGCTTCGGTTACGGTTTGGCCTAAATAATCCTCTGCAGTTTGCTTCATTTTTGTCAAAATCTGCGCAGAAATCTCTTGTGGAGTATATAAACGATCACCGATGCGAACACGTGGTGTATCATTATTTCCCTGCTCTACCGAGTAAGAAATTGTTTTTAGTTCAGAGCTAACCTCTGAATATTTTTTACCCATGAATCGCTTCACAGATGAAATCGTATTCTGTGGATTTGTAATCGCTTGTCTTTTCGCAGGATCACCTACTTTACGTTCGCCGTTCTCTAAAAATGCAACGATCGATGGAGTCGTACGTCTACCTTCTGAGTTTGCAATAACGACTGCCTCGTTCCCTTCCATTACCGCCACACATGAGTTGGTGGTTCCTAAGTCAATTCCAATAATTTTTCCCATGATTATTTTTAAATATTTTGACAGCATTTATACAAGGAATGTGCCATATGAGATGGCCAAAGGCTTTTGTGACATATTGTCACCTTTTGATTTAAAATCAGTGAGCTAACGGAAAAAATGGCGATATGTGGTATATTTGTATACTAAAAATTAGACAATTATGTCCGAATCAAAAGATTTTAATTGGGTAGAAGGCCCAGAACCGCACAGAGCGCGTACACGTGCCATTGTGAGAGCGCATCCGGAAGTGAAGAATTTAATCGGAAAGAATCCGATGACCTTCGTTTGGATTTTGGCCTGCGTAGGAATGCAGATCGCCATGGCCTATTTCATCAAAGATTATCCATGGTGGGCGATTGTGGGTGTGGCATGGATTTTTGGGGCTTTCCCTACGCATACGTTGTTTGTGTGTATACACGAATCAGCGCACAATTTAATTTTCAAAAAGAATTCTTGGAATGTGTTAGCGGGAATCATTGCTAACTTCCCTTCCCTATTTCCTACAGCCATTTCCTTCAAAAACTTCCATTTAAAGCACCATGCTTTTCAGGGCGTTCATGAATTAGATGCTGATTTACCTGATTATTGGGAGGCTAAATTGATCGATAATTATTTCATCGGTAAGATGATTTGGTTGTTGTTGTTCCCTTTCTTTCAAGGTATTCGTACTATGCGCTGTATCGAACTAGCGGTGTTTGATCGTCCAGTGATCATGAATATTATCGCTCAAATAGCCTTTGATGCGGTCATTGTTTATTTCTGGGGTTGGTCAGCACTAGCCTATATGGGATTAAGCTTCCTATTTTCTGTGGGTTTACATCCACTGGGAGCACGTTGGATTCAGGAGCATTTCTTAGTGTTAGATAAGAACCAAGAGACTTACTCCTATTATGGTAATTTGAATGGCATTAATATGAATGTTGGTTACCATAATGAACACCATGATATGCCGTCTGTGCCTTGGAATAATTTACCAAAGTTAAAGGCAGCCGCTCCTGAGTTTTATGACAACTTAAAGTACCACACTTCTTTTGTGAAGTTATTCTTTACCTTCTTATTTTCTCAAGAACTTGGTTTATATTCTCGTATTGCACGTAAAGACCGTGATGGGGTGCCATTGACGGATCAATCGATACCAGATATAGAGCTCACTAAGTAATGGTAAATGGTAAGTGGTGAATGGTAAATTAAAAATCATTCACCATTTACCATTCATCATTTACCATTCAGTTTGCGTGCTTCCCCATGCACCATCACTGTCAACTCCGGTCCAGCCAGGTTCGTGATCTCCACTCCCGATTTTTTCACAGCGATGTTTAATTGATTCGCGCGGAAGTTGATTTTGAAGGAGAATTCGTTCCACTGTTTTGGCAAGAAAGGATTGAAATGCAAAGTGTGATCCTTTAAGCGCATTCCACCAAAACCTTTGATAATCGACATCCAGGTTCCCGCCATACTGGTGATGTGGCAACCATCTTCCGTATCGTTATTGTAATCATCTAAGTCTAAACGTGCGGCACGTGTATAGAATTCGTAGGATTTATCTTCTTTACCTAGTTTTGCGGCTAAAATACTGTGAACGCAAGGGCTTAATGAAGATTCGTGTACCGTGATGGGTTCATAGAAATTGTAATTGCGCTCTAATTCTTCTAGACTAAAATCGTCTTCAAAGAAATAAATTCCTTGCAATACGTCCGCCTGCTTGATGTAGCATGAGCGAAGAATGCGATCCCATGACCATTTTTGGTTGATAGGTCTTTCTGCCGCAATAGTGTCAACTGGTGCGATTACTTTGTCTAAGAAACCATCTTGTTGCAAATAGATCCCCTGCTTTTCATCGCGTGGGAAATACATGTTTTCGATGATATGCTGGAATTGCGCAATTTCCTCTTTTGCAAATGCCGTTGAAGTAATCTTAGCTGCAGCTTCTGCAGGGTAATTCTTTTGAATCTCTGCGTAAACTTCAAGTGTGTATTTTAAACACCAAGTGGCAATATAATTAGTATACCAGTTGTTATTTACGTTGTTTTCGTATTCATTAGGGCCAGTAACGCCTAGCATGACGTATTTCTGCTTGTCTTCTGACCAGTTTACGCGTTGTGCCCAGAAACGCGCGATTCCGACCAACACTTCCCAGCCGTATTCCACTAAATGTTTGCGATCGTCTGTGTAATTCACGTAATCCATAATCGCGTAAGCGATGGCACCGTTACGGTGGATTTCTTCAAAAGTGATTTCCCATTCATTATGGCACTCTTCTCCGTTCATCGTCACCATTGGATAAAGGGCAGCCCCTTTATTGAAGCCTAGCTTACCTGCGTTTTCAATAGCGCGGTCTAGTTGTTTCCAACGGTAGATTAACAGATTTTTAGAAACTTTAGCAGGGGCCGTTCCTAAATAGAATGGAATGCAATAGGCTTCTGTGTCCCAATAAGTTGATCCGCCGTATTTTTCACCGGTAAAGCCTTTAGGTCCAATATTCAAACGATCATCCTCCCCTGTATAGGTTTGATTCATTTGGAAAATATTGAATCGAATACCTTGTTGCGCGGAAGCGTCACCAGAAATGATGATATCGTTGATGGCCCATTTTTTGGCCCAAGCAGCTGCTTGTTCTTGCAACATTTGCTCAAATCCTTTAGCTGAAATACGTGCTAAGTAATCTATCGCAATCTTTTCAAAAGAGGCAGTAGGGTGATTCTCTGAGCTGATATTAACCGCATACTTGATGATGGTTAATTTTTCCCCTTGCTTTGCTGATAGCGTGTAAGCAAGCTCACTGTATTTTTCGCGCGTTGTCGAGGTAGCTTTTGAGTCTACTTTCTGACCATTGGCTAAAATTTCTATTTGTTGAGCTGTAATGACTTCGAAGCCTGTTTTCTTGGTTTTGGACCAAACAAAATTCGAACCCACTTTTACCTCATCCCAGAATTTCTCATCGTAGTTCGAGTCTTTATTCTTGATGTCTCCATCGATAAAGGCTTTCATTTGAATTTCTTCTGTGAAGTTAAGCGGTGTGATAGAATAGGAAATGACACCTGATTCATCATCTGCCATGCTATTTAGGCGAACGGATTCGATGGCTAAACGCTTTCCATTGGCTAGGGAGATTTCGCAGGTACGAAGGATATAACCCTCCTTCATGTTCAATTCACGGTAAAATGAATGAATTTCACTCGTGTGTAAATCGACCTCTACTCCGCCGATTTGGATAGATAGACCATTCCAGTTAGCGGCATTTAATACTTTGGCAAAATATTCTGGATACCCATTTTTCCACCAACCTACACGTGTTTTATCTGGATAATAGACGCCCGCTACATAATTTCCTTGAAGGGTTTTACCTGTATAAGTTTCTTCAAATGAACCTCTTTGCCCCATTCGTCCGTTGCCGAGAGAAAAGATGGATTCGGTGATTTCGTTGTAGGCAGGATGGAATTGGTCTTCAATGACTTTCCATTCATCTATTTTAAGATATTGCTTCATTCAGTTTATTAGGTAATTAGGATAATGTCACAAAAATAGAAAATTGTAAATTTTGGACATTTCTGTGCTAGGCTGTTTCTTTAAAAAAGAAGTAAATCAGCTGATTTTATTCCGATAAAGTTCGGAATTACCTTGTTAGCATCGCTCAATACTGACGCTTCTCCTATTCCAATGACCTTCATTCCTCCATTTATGGCAGCTTCCACCCCTGCTTGTGCATCTTCGAAAACGATACATTCTGCCGGAGTAAAACCAAGGCCTTCAGCTCCTTTTAAGAATACTTCTGGGTCTGGTTTGCTTTTGCTTACTTTATTACCATCGATGATTAAATCAAACCAAGACATTAATCCTGTCTTTATTAAGATGATTTCCGCATTTTTACTGGCGGAACCTAAAGCGATTTTATAGCCCTCTGCTTTGATTTGGCCTAAAAAATCCACCACACCCGGAAGGATTTCGGATGGATTCATATTCGAAATTAACTGCAGGTAATTGTCGTTTTTCTCTATTAACCATGATTCCTTTTGCTCATCCGTAGCCGAAAAAGAGGCCCAGTCCAAAATGCGATTCAATGATTCTACTCTAGAAACGCCTTTTAATTGTTCGTTCTGCTCTTCCGTTAATTGGTAGTTGAAATTCTCTCCTAGCATTTTCCAGGCTTGGAAGTGGTAAATCGCTGTATCAACTAATACTCCGTCGAGATCAAAAAGGCAGGCTTTGTAAGACATATTTAGGTAGGGATTGTTTTAAAGATTAGCAAAATTATTACATTTACATCTGCCAAAAAACCTTTTTCTGCTGTGCTAGACAGTTTATTTTAAATTATATGCGTAAATTTTATCTTGTTCTATTGTCCGCCTTCTTAATGTATCCCCTTATGGCTCAGAAAACCGTAAAAACTGATAAACATGTTGTGTACCAAATGATGTTTCATCTTTGGGGAAATCAAAATACGAATGTGAAGAGAAACGGTTCTGCTGCTGATAATGGGGTAACGAAGTTTAAAGATGTATCTATGAAGGGTTTACAAACCTTGAAAAAGAAAGGCTATTCTCATTTATATACGACGGGAATTTTAGAGCATGCGACGATGGAGGATTTTTCCGCTTTCGGATCGCCTTTAGATCATCCACAGGTAGTGAAAGGTCGGGCGGGTTCTCCTTTTGCGATTAAAGATTACTATGATGTGAATCCTTTTTTAGCTGATAAACCGGCAGAACGCATGCAAGAATTTGCTGCTATGTTAGATCGGGTGCATCAAGCGGATTTAAAATTAGTCTTGGATTTTGTGCCTAATCACTTAGCTAGAGCCTATCATTCAGATCAGAAGCCAGCAGGTGTTGTTGATTTTGGCCATAACGATAACAAAGACCTCTCCTTCTCGCCTTCAAATAATTTCTATTATTTACCGGGTACGCAGTTTACTATTCCTACGGGGGTAAATCCGCCAGTCCCTGTGACAGTTCCTTATATTGAGATTCCGGCTAAAGTGAGTGGAAACAACGTTTTCTCTGCGCAACCATCGATTCACGATTGGTTTGAAACGGTTAAGTTGAACTACGGTGTCGATCTTCAACAAGGAAATCAGACTCATTTTGATCCGATTCCGGACACATGGTTGAAAATGACAGATGTGTTAATTTATTGGACCAAAAAGGGTGTGGATGGTTTCCGCTGTGATATGGCGGAGATGGTGCCAGTAGAGTTTTGGGCTTATGCGATTCCTAAGGTGAAAGCAATTAACCCAGAAGCCGTATTTATCGCGGAGATTTATAATCCACAAGAATACCGGAATTATATTTTTAAAGGAGGATTTGACTATTTGTACGATAAAGTAGGCCTTTATGATGTAATTCGTCATATTATGGAGAAGAAACCTGGCGCAACAACGGCCGATATTACCCGTGTTTGGCAAAATGAGTCGGGTGATTTTGCGAATCATATGTTACGTTTCTTAGAAAACCATGATGAGACGCGTTTGAATTCATCAGGCTTTGCGGCAACTAATTTTTGGTCTACGATTCCAGGGATGGTGCTGACTGCCAGTATGCACGATGGCCCATTAATGATCTACTTTGGTCAAGAGTTTGGGGAGAAAGCGCAAGAAATCGAAGGGTTTAATGAGGCAGACGACCGTACAACGATGTTTGATTTCTATCGGGTAGATACACACCAGCGCTGGCTAAATGGTGGAAAATTTGACGGAGGTAAATTAACTGCAGCTGAAAAGGAAATAGATTCTTTCTATACCGAATTGTTAGCTTTGATTAATTCGAGCGAAGTGATTCAAAAAGGAAAGTTCTTTGATCTTCAATACGCACAAAATGCAGCCTATCCAAAAGATAAGGTATATGCTTATTTACGCTATACAGATAAAGGACGCAACTTAATCATTTGTAATTTTGATTCAGTACGTCATGATTTCAACATCGAAATTCCTAAGTTAGCACTGGATATGATGGGAATTAATTCCTATGCGCTTAAGTCAATCAAATCGTTCGTCCCTCCTGCTGCTCAAGCGGGAAAAGTCGAAGGAAATCGTATTCAAATTCCCTCCAATTCAGCGATCATTATTTCACTATAAAAACCTATGAAAACATTTACTAAGCCGCGTTTAAGTATTGGCCAAATCTTTAATATGAGTGTCGGATTTTTAGGCATTCAATTTGGTTTTGCATTACAGAATGGTAATGCCTCCCGCGTACTTCAAAACTTCGGTGCAGATGTGGAGCAATTATCTTGGTTTTGGTTAGCTGCGCCTTTAACAGGAATGATTATTCAGCCGATTATTGGATTTTATTCTGACAGAACTTGGAATGGGCTAGGTCGAAGAAAACCTTTCTTCTTGACCGGAGCTATTCTGGCTGCCACAGCTTTGTTCTTTTTCCCTCATGCGGGTGCCTTAGCGAATTTTATTCCACCTATGATTGTGGGTGCAGGTATTTTAATGATGATGGATGCGTCATTTAATGTGGCTATGGAGCCGTTTAGAGCATTAGTGGCGGATAATTTACCAGAGGAACAAAACACACTAGGTTTTTCCATTCAGACTTTCTTGATTGGAATTGGAGCGGTAGTAGGTTCTTGGTTACCCTACATGTTTGGTAATTGGTTCGGTATTTCAAAGGATGCTGTGGAAGGCCAAATTCCTGATAACGTATTATATAGTTTTTATGTAGGGGCTGCTGTGTTTATTACGGCGATTGTTTGGACGATAGCGACGACTAAAGAATATTCACCTGCAGAGCGCAAGGCGATGGGTTTTGAGGAAGAAGGGACTAAAGATTCCATTTGGTCTGTTTTCCGTTACATCAAGGAAATGCCTTTCACGATGCGCCAATTAGGTGTGGTGCAATTCTTTTCTTGGTTTGCCTTATTCTCTATGTGGGTATTCTCCACTCCTGCCATTGCGCACCACGTTTACGGATTACCGATGGACGATCATAGTTCTCCTGAATTCCAAAATGCGGCCAACTGGGTGGGAATAATTTTCGGTGTATATAGTGCGGTTTCAGCTGTTTATGCCATCTTTTTGCCACGTATTGCGAAGTCAATCGGAAATAAAGCGACGCATGCAGTTTCATTGATAGCCGGTGGTTTGGGATTAATTTCAATCTATTTCATTTCTGATCCACAGATGTTAATTTTCAGTATGGTGGGTGTGGGAATGGCTTGGGCCTCGATTTTAGCGATGCCTTATGCCATATTAGCTGGTTCTATTCCGATGTCTAAAATGGGTGTTTACATGGGTATCTTCAATTTCTTCATTACGTTACCTCAAATCGTGAGTGGTATCATTGGAGGATCTTTGGTGAAACATGTGTACGGTGGTAATGCCATTTTCGCTATCGTGGTAGCGGGTTTCTTCTTTATCGCTGGTTCGATTAGCGTATTGTGGATTAAGGAAAAGGCCTAGCATGAAAGTCTGGGTATTTTTTCTTCTCCCTTTCATCGCTTTTTCTCAGGTAATTCCTTCAGCAGTTTTGCCTCGTATTCAAGCAGCGCGAGAAAAGCGTAATCCATTGTTGATAGCGGAGCAATTTTATGGCCTTCCCTATTCCTCTCATGCTTTATCAAAGGAAAACCCGGAGAAGTTTGTCGTTGATTTTTCTGGTTTTGATTGCGTGACTTTTGTGGAGAATGTGTGGAGTTTATACCGTTCCAAAGGTATTGATTCTACATTTCTGCGCGAATTAGAACAGATTCGTTATGCTAGAAAACCTATTTCCTATGAAAATAGGAATCATTATTTAAGCGCTACCTTTCTTCAAATGGAGGACAAAGGCTTGTTTAAACAGGTAATTCCTGCTTCATACCGTGTATTAGCGGTCAAAAAAGTGGATTTTTTATCGCAATTCTTGGCCCCTAAAAAATGGATGATTGTGCTCCCTGCTATTCAGAAAATGGAAAACGATTTAGGTCCGATGACCTATGTTCCTAGTGCCTACTTTTCCCAAGTGTCTTCTTACCTACAATCAGGTGATGTGATTGCTTTTGTCTCAAAGCGGAAAGACCTTGATTACCAACATGTAGGCTTTATTCGCCAACATAAGGGGCAATATTATTTAGTCCACGCTTCTCAAGATCGCCGAAAAGTGTGTCAATCAGTTGAATCAATTTCCGTATATTTAAAGAATCATCCTTCAATGATAGGATTTAATGTCTTTAGACCGGAATATGCCAAATAAACGTTACGATTTCGACCAAATTATTGATCGCCGCCAAACCCATTCGTTCAAATGGGATAATGTGACTTACCCCGTTCATGCAGACATGATACCCATGCCAGTGGCTGATATGGATTTTTCAGTGGCAGATGAAATATTGGAGGCATTAGATCGTATTACGGCTCACGGTATTTTAGGTTACTCGATTGTTCCTGAAACTTTAAAAATAGCTGCTCAGCATAAAATTGAAAGCGATTATTCCTGGACCACTTCGCTTGATTCACAAGTATGGATTCCTGGTATTGTTCCCGGAATTACTGCTGCATGTGCGGCGTTAACGAATGAAAAAGAAGGTATCATTACCGCAGTTCCTGTGTATCACCCCTTTCATTTAGTGGCTGGTTGGGTTAATTGTCCACTGATTACGTTTGAATTGATCAAGGAAGGTGATCGTTGGACCTATGATTTTGAAGATTTTGAACGAGGTCTTCAAAAAGGGCCGAAAGTTTTCCTTTTATGTAATCCACATAATCCAGGTGGGACGATTTTTAATGAAACAGAAATCTTACGCATTGTCGATCTTTGTGCCAAATACAACGTTACTATCGTTTCTGACGAGATTCATGCTGATTTGCGATTATATCCTCAGTCCGAACATCTTTCCATTGGCCGATTTGAGAAACAACCCATCATCAGCTTTTTTGCTACCTCTAAGGCGTTTAATACAGCGGGATTAGGTGGTGCAGTTGCCGTCATTCCCGATGCAGCACTTCGAGATAAATTCACCAAAGCATCCGCCGGCTTCTTCTCCATGTTATCTAGACATAGTATTGAAGTGATGTTAGCCACTTATGCTCATGGGGAAGAGTGGTTAGCGCAGCTTTTGCCCTATTTACGTGCAAATCACGATTTACTTTTGGAATATGTACGTGAAACTCCCGGTTTATCTATGCAGCCTCTGGAAGGAACCTATTTAGCTTGGATTGAATATGACGAGAATTTATGGGGGGATTTCCAAAAGAAATGTTGGGATGCTGGTGTTCACGTGTTACGTGGAGAGCAATTCAGGGGTCGGAATTTTATACGGATGAATTTTGCTTGCCCACGCGTTATTCTAGAAAAAGCAATTGAACGCATGAAATCAATCACACATGGCTAGGTTGTTGAAGTTTTTCTTGTTCGTTCTTTTACTAGGTTTTTTAGCCTATATATTCGTGTACATAGGAGAATTAGATGACAAACCAGAAGAAACAGAGATGACAGATGTAGATGTGGTGAAGGCTTATGGAGATTCCCTAGCGCTCATTGCTGCAGATGATACCATATCGAAAACGATGGCTACTACACTGACATCTGCCTTTGAAGACTTTACAGTTACTGTAGAGGTAGGAGCCATTCGACTAGAGAAAAGTCATTCAGTTCTTTTAGAAAAAAAGGTAGCGAATTTCAAGGCATCCACAGTCTTGGCCACTGATTTGAATGGAAATGAGAAGCCAGAATTTTGGGTAGCCGGCTGGCAGGGTAAAAACTACCGAATCTTTGCTTTTGAATATGAAAACCGGAAATTTCGGGACATTCGCTTTCCGGCTATTATGGGGCGGCAGCGTTTGGGATATGTGGGGGCAGATAGTTTGTATTTAGAAAAGGCGGCTATTGTGCATTCCTTTGGATATGAAAATGATCCTTATGCCGATATCTCTTCAGGGATTCGCGCTTGTTATTATAAATATGGAGCGGACGGCAGTTTTGTCCTCTCTAAAACCTTAGACCTAGAAAAAAACAATGAGTAAAGTAAGCCTACGTTCGCAGCAGTGGTTTGGAAAGACCGGTAAAGATGGATTTATCTACCGTGCCTGGATGAAAAACCAAGGGATTCCAGATGATTATTTCCAAGGAAAACCGGTGATTGGTATTTGCAATACCTGGTCAGAATTAACGCCTTGCAATGCGCATTTCAGGGAATTAGCAGAATTTGTGAAGAAAGGCATTATTGAAGCAGGTGGATTTCCGGTGGAGTTCCCTGTCATGTCTTTGGGCGAAACCTTAATCAAGCCTACTGCGATGTTGTACCGTAATTTAGCGAGTATGGACGTGGAAGAATCGATTCGGGCAAATCCAATTGACGGAGTGGTGCTGATGTGTGGATGCGATAAAACGACTCCTTCTCTTGTGATGGGAGCTTGCAGTGTCGATTTACCAACCTTGGTTATCTCTGGTGGACCCATGATGAAAGGGAAATTTAAAGGAAAGGAAATTGGAACGTCGGATGTTTGGCGTTTCGCTGAAGCGTATAAGCTAGGCGAATTAACGCAGAAGGAATTTATTGAAGCAGAAGCCTGCATGGCTAGAACGCCTGGTCACTGTGCCGTGATGGGAACGGCGTCTACCATGGCGACGATGGTGGAAGCCTTGGGTTTAAGTTTACCTCAAAATGCGGCTATTCCGGCGGCTGATGTACGTAGAAAAGTACTTGCGCAGCATTCCGGACGCCGTATTGTGGAGATGGTAAATGAGGATTTGAAGATGTCCAAAGTCTTAACGCGTCCCGCTTTCGAAAATGCGATTCGCGTCAATGCGGCTACTGGTGGCTCGACTAATTTCGTGATTCACTTGACAGCAATTGCGGGTCGATTAGGGGTAGATTTGAAACTAGATGATTTTGATGAATTCTCTCGTAATATTCCACTTTTAGCCAATATTCAGCCTTCTGGAGAACACTTCATGGAAGACTTGTATTACGCAGGAGGACTTCCGGCTTTGATGAATCAAATGAAAGAACATTTACATACGTCGATTGTGACAGTAAATGGTAAGACGGTGGGTGAAAACATCGATAATACGCCTATTTATGACCCAAGCATCATTTCGTCGTTTGAAGCTCCGTTCAAACCCGATTCTGGAATAGCGGTGGTTAGAGGAAATTTAGCGCCGAATGGAGCCGTATTGAAGCCATCTGCGGCTTCTAAAGCCTTATTTAAACACCGTGGTAAGGCGGTTGTCTTTGAAAATATTGAGGATTATCATGCAAGAATTGATTCTCCTGAGTTAGAGGTAGATGAAAATTCGGTGATGGTTTTAAAAAATGTAGGCCCTAAAGGGTATCCAGGAATGGCTGAGGTGGGGAATATGGGCATACCGAAAAAGCTTTTGGAAAAAGGTGTGAAGGATATGGTCCGAATTTCGGACGGTCGTATGAGTGGAACGGGTTTTGGTACAGTGGTACTTCACGTATCGCCTGAGTCTGCTGCCGGTGGGCCTTTGAATTGGGTGCAAAATGGGGATTACATTGCCTTAGACGTTGAAAATCGTATGATTAATTGGGAAGTATCAGAGGAAGAGTTGGCGGCTCGTAAGTTAGCACAACCTTTTGAGAAGCCTAAAACGATTCGGGGTTATGTAGGCCTTTTTATTGATCACGTAGAACAAGCAGATCAAGGAGCTGATTTTGATTTCCTAAAAGGCGGTTCAGGATCTATCGTTACGCGCGATTCTCATTAATATGAAAGTATATATCGTCACCGGTGCAGGACAAGGGATTGGGTATCAAATTGCACAGCAGTTGATGTCTGAGGGGCATTTAGTGGTTAAAAATGATATTGACTCTGCCCTACTTTCTGGTCCATACTCGAAAGCCGGTGACGTTAGTTCTTACGAGTTTATCCAGGAGTTAGTTGCCTATGCGAAATCATTACCCGGTGAGTTAGCCGGTTGTGTGTGTAATGCGGGGGTGACGACTTTTGGGAGTTTTTGGGAGTATAGCCCAGCTTCTATGAAATCTTTATTGGATTTAAATATTCAGGGGACTTTTTTCTTGATTCAAGAAGTGGCGAAAGCCATACGTAATGCGGGTAATCCTGGTTCCATTGTGGTGACATCTTCTGTCACAGGACATCAAGCACATCCGGATTTAGCGGCGTATGGGATGACAAAGGCGGCCTTGAATCAATTAGTCCAAAACTTGGTCATCGACCTCTCGCCCTTTCAAATTCGCATTAATGCCGTTTCGCCTGGTGCTACGATGACCGAAAGAACAGAGAAGGATGCTAGTTATTTGCAGGAATGGAGCCGATTAACTCCTTTGGGTAGACCAGCTGATGTTCAGGATATTTCTGAAGCTGTTTGTTTCTTTTTAAGTGATAAGGCAAAACATATCACTGGTCAAACATTAATTGTTGATGGTGGCTGGACAAGTATAAGTCCCCCACCTAAAGCCTAAGACCAGGCCTTTTCTAAGAAATTAAGCCAGTTTTGGTGGCAGAATTTTACAATGTCCTCGTCAGAAAATCCACGTTTTAAAAGCATTTCAGGTAGTTTTTGTAAATCAGCAATGGTCTCCATGTCTGCTGGACATTGTTCTCTACCAAATCCTCCGTCTAAGTCAGTTCCTAATCCCACGTGATTCGTGTTACCAGCTAAATCACAAACGTGGACTAAATGATCTATGAGTGTATTCAGGGTGACGTTCTTATTCAATGGTGTAGATTCCCCTCTCACCCAACCTGGTACCATCATCCAAGCATCCATCGGCATTCCAATGACCGCTCCACGCGAAATAATCTCCTTCAACTGTTCATCGCTGAATTGACGATTGTGATTAACTAAGGCTCGGCAATTTTGATGGCTCGCCCATACCGGACCTTGGTGGTATTCCATCGCCTCCCAAAAACTATCATCACATAAATGCGTAGCATCCAAGATGATGTTTAAATCCATCATCTTGCGCAATAAATCATGTCCCTTTACTCCCATTCCGCCTGTGGCATTGGTTCCTTGCGCATAACGTCCCGGACCATAATGGGCTAGCCCCAAGGCACGTAATCCAGATGCGTAGGCTATTTCTAAATACTCTAATGAAACGATAGAATCAGCTCCCTCTAGACTTAAGATATAGCCGATGGTATGCCCATCCGCTTCCCATTGTGTTATATGATCGTGTAATTCGGATCTATTTCGAATAGGACGTAGATCGCCTGTTCTTTCTAAAGCTTTGTAATAGGCTAATTGACCTTGCGTTTGTGCCCAGGCTTGTTCTGGACTATTCCAGCCAGGTAAAGTGGAGTCAGCGGCTACATAGCGAGCGATTTGAGTGGCCACGACGATGCCTACATTCCCTTTTCTTAATTCGTCTAAACTTACAGTCGCATTGCCACGATCTGGTTTATCCGTTAAATGCTTTTCGCGATCATTGATTTCTTGAATACTAGCGCGTAAGTCTCGATTCCACTCGAGCGCGTTCATACTTAAATCTAAATGGGCGTCGATTAATAGCATAATCTGCGATTTCTAGCTTTTACCTCCCACAAACTACCGTCAATGACTTGAAGATGCGAATGTAGATTCACTGTAGGACAAATATGGTAAGGTATCATTCGGATGATTTCACCTATAGTATATGCTGAATTATCACCTACTTCTACAATGCCATGTTCTTCGCTTTGTGATTTAAGTACCCAGCTTGGATGGTCGATAAAACGGACACGGTTATCTATCGGATTTTCTGCCGCAACCGATTTGTGCCCTAAATCGAGGCAAATTGTCGAATCTGTGGGTTTTGAGATAATTCTAGCGATAATCTCTACTCCAAATTCAAAGGTATTTTCTGGAAATAATGCCGCATAACCCGCATCAAAGAAGATAAAGGTACCTGGGCTGCAGGTAAATTGGGAATTTTTATGATGCACAAGAAAACTAGGTGTACCAGATACTACTAATTCTAAATCGCTTGTATCGATTTGTCCTAAAAGCTCGTAGAATGAGGTGAAATCAGTTTCCACATGTTTGGCACGGTCTTCGTATACTTTGTCCCGAATATGACCATCATAGGCGTGTAGGCCGCGTAATGTGACGTTAGGTAACGTTTGAATATGTTGAATTAAACCCAAAGCCTTATCGGGTGTAATTCCCGTCCGATTCATCCCCATATTCAGGTCTACATACACTCCTGTTGAAAGGTCTGCAATAATGCGATTGAGTTCAGAAGCGGCAAAGGCATCATCTATGATGGAAGAGAATTTCGTTTTAGGGTAATGGGCGACTAATTCTTTAAATCGTTCCAAATTAGGTCCGATCAACTGCATTGATATAAGTACATCTGGAGCCTCTGAAAGGGCTAAAAGTTCAGCCTCTGCAATGGTAGCACATTTGAACTTAGTGATACCCGCTGCTAATAATAAGTCGTTTCCCTCTTTCGTCTTATGTGTTTTGATATGTGGGCGAAGACGTGCAGGATTGCCATCTACCATTTCAATGACTTTGGCAATATTACGTTTTACACGATCAGGATAAACAATTAATCCCGGGCTTTCAAATGCGTCGAAAGTTTTCATGAAATTGCTCGATCTAAGTGAACATAGCCCCCATCTACGTGGATGATTTGCCCAGTGGTGTGACTTGATTTAGGTGACAGTAAAAAGGTAACCATATCCCCTATCTCTTCTTTTGTGGTCATACGCTGTCCTAAAGGTATTTTGCAAGTGATACTGGCTAATTTTTCCTTCGGATTTTCTAACGTCTCAATCCATTTCTCATACATAGGTGTGTAACATTCAGCCACGATGACCGAATTAACTCGAATGTTATAATCACGCAATTCTAGCGCCCATTCACGTGTTAAGGCATTTCTTCCTCCATTCGAAGCGGCATATCCAGAGGTATTTCCTTGTCCTGTTTCTGCTGTTTTCGACCCGATATTAACGATAGCCCCTTTGCTTTTTTTCAAATAAGGTAACACCGCTTGAGCCATTAAATAATAATGCGTCAAATTCGCATTTATGGATTGTATGAATTTTTCGTAATTCCCCGTTTCTAGGCCCACCCCATCATTTAATCCCGCATTATTCACTAATCCATCAATTTTACCAAACATCTTGGCAACTTTATCTACTACTTGTTGGCATTCGGACGGATTACTTAGATCGGCCACAAAGGAGAATGCTTGTCCGCCTGTTGCTTGAATTTTTTCGATGCAACGCTGATTATCATCTTCATTTCGTCCTACGATGGCCACCATAGCGGATTCTAAGGCTAAAGATTCAGAAATTCCTTGCCCAATTCCTTTGGCTCCACCTGTCACGATGATTACTTTCTCTCTTAATCCTAAATTCATAGTGTTTCTAATTGATAAAATTCGATAGCGTTCTGACGGTAAATTAGTTCTTTTTCTGACTCATTTAATCCTTTAAGCGCTTCTTGAAACGAAGCAACCCAGCGTTCTACCGTTGAATTTACTAAAACAACCGGATAATCACTTCCGATTAGTAGTCTCTGTGGACCAAAAACGTTCAAAGCCATATCCACAATCTCATTTACTTGTTGCTGTGTCCAAGACTGATCCGCAGCTTCCGTCACAATCCCCGAAATTTTAGCAGAAACGTGTGATAAATTAGCAAACGCTTGAATTTCCTTCTTCCATTCTTGGATATTCCCTGATTTTAGTGGGGCTTTGGCCAAATGATCTAATACGATTTTTTGCTCATCGCAAGTTTCACAAAAAGCAATGGCCGATTTGATTTGATGCGGATAAATCAATAAATCATAGCTTAAATCGAAGCTTGCGAGGGTTTTAACACCTCGGATAAATTCTCTATTAGCTAGAAAATGGGGGTCTTTTTCTCCTTGAACAATATGTCTAAATCCTTTGATTGATTCAAATTGTGAGAAATATGCCAGTCTGTCCTCGATATTAGCACTTTGTAAATCGACCCAGCCCACGACTCCTTGAATGAATTCGTTTTGTTCTGCTAATGCTAATAGAAACAAGGTTTCCTCTTCTGAAGAATCTGCTTGAACAGCCACGCAGCCTGTAAATCCTTGGTCTCTAAAAAGTGGTTCGCTGTAGTTTGGGTAAAAATCAGCCCGAAGAACGGACATCTCCGGTGTTATCCAGGTGTCTCGTTCTTCGTTGTAATTCCAAAAATGTTGATGTGCATCAATCATCCCTGATAGGCTATCGCTGTTTGTTGTTGTTCTCCTAATCCATCCATGCCTAAAGTAACTACATCACCTGGTTTTAAATAGATTGGTGGATTAAATCCTAATCCCACACCGTGAGGTGTACCCGTGCTTATGACATCCCCAGGTAATAAAGTCATGAATTGAGAGATATAGGAAACTACTTGAGGTACATTGAAAATCAATTGATTGGTATTACTTGTTTGGAAGCGTTTCCCGTTGACATCTAACCACATATCTAAAGCATGTACGTCTTTGATCTCTTCTTTTGTCGCTAAATAGGGTCCCAAAGGCGCAAAGGTATCACATCCCTTCCCTTTTGACCAGTTTCCACCCCGTTCTAATTGGTATTCTCGTTCAGACAAATCGTTGTGCAAGCAATAACCGGCTACATAATCGTAAGCATCTGCTTCTGAAACATAAGAGGCTTTTTTGCCGATCACAATAGCTAATTCAACCTCCCAGTCTGTCTTTATCGAGTTTTTGGGGATAACGATATTATCATTGGGACCTGAAAGCGCAGTCGTACTTTTGAAGAATAAAATGGGTTCTTTCGGAATTTCAGCGCCCGTTTCTTTGGCATGATCCGCGTAATTTAAACCTACGCACACAATTTTACTCGGTCTAGCGACGCAAGAACCTAATCGTCCTGTAATGGCAGGGAAATCACTTGGGTTAAGTTGAGCTAATTCTGCTAATCCATTCTGTTGAAAAAAGGACTCATTAAAATCTGTAAAACGTGATGACACGTCATAATAGGTCCCATCTTGGTATATACTGGGCTTTTCTGCTCCCTCATTTCCTATTCTTGCTAACCTCATGTTATAATTTTTTAATAACGTCCCACATGGTATCAGCTAAAAACTGATTTCCTGCTTCATTTAAGTGAACACGGTCAGATGTTAAGATACCTGACGCTTTGTTTTCGATGTTGTTTTTAGACTCATAATCCAAAAAGGCTTTGCGCAAATCGATTAATTGTAAGCTATTGTCTTTAGCGATTTTCTTGATGATCGCGGAATAGGCATTTAGGTCTCCGTCGTTCTCGTTTGAGTTATCAAACTTCTCTCCAATTACCGTAGGTGTACAGATAACTACCTGAGCATTAGCTTTTTGAATCTTCTTAATTAAAGCATTGTAGAATCTTTCAAACTTGTCTGCATCTGTACCAGTACGTGAACTTGTTTTATGCCAAACGTCGTTAATACCAATGTAAATAATCACTATATTCGGATTCTTAGCCACTACATCTTCTTCATGACGTAGGTATAAATCGTATACTTTGTTACCACCAATTCCGGCTCCAATTAATTCATATTGATTAGAAAGTCCTTGAGCGGCAATCATTTCGGTCATTTTGGTGATGTACCCTGTCTTACCTACTCCCGCTTGAGTGATCGAATCACCAAAGAAAATAATACGCTTAGGGCCATCTTTCTTGAATGAACTTAAAGAGGTTCCCAAAATCAATAACAGGCAAATCAGTTGTTTTTTCATAGGTTTAGTTGTTTAGATAAATGAATCCACCGTCAATTGGATAATCACAACCCGTGATAAATGCGGCTTCATCGGAACATAAATATAAAGCTAAATGGGCAATTTCTTGTGGTTTTGCCATTCGACCTATCGGTTGAGTAGCAGAAAGTTTCTCAAACATTTCTTTTTGCTGGTCTGGGTAGTTTTTAACAATAAAACCATCCACAAATGGCGTATGGACTCTTCCTGGTGAAATACAGTTGCAACGGATCCCTTGTTTTACGTAATCTTTCGCCACTGATTGTGTCATCGATTTAATTGCCCCTTTTGTCATTGAATAACCAAAACGATCCGGAATTCCTACAGATGCAGCCACCGAGGCCATATTCAATATAACACCCGACTTCTGCTCAATCATAGATGGAATAAAAGCATACATGCAGTGATAGGCTCCTTTCACATTGACATCAAAGATGCGTTGGAAATCAGTTGGGTTCGTTTTTTCCAAATTCCCAATTTGTGGAATCCCCGCATTATTCACAAGGATATCTATCGATTTCAACTTTGCAGCAATGGCCTCTACCGCTTCTAGAGATGTTATATCAGCCTGATGAAAGATGATTTCAGCTGGCATAGGCTCGACAGATGGATTTAAGTCTAAAACATGCACCTCTGCCCCTTGAGCTAAGAATGTTAGCGCAATGGATTGTCCGATGCCAGAGCATCCGCCGGTAATAAGGACTTTTTTGTTAGTTAGTTTGAACATGTCATTCAGTTGTCAGTGGGCAGTTATCAGTAGTCCGGAGGGAATGAGTCCGAAGGATTCGCCTATACTATCTATACTCTCTACTCTATAATCTATCATTCACCATTTACCATTCACCATTTAAAGCGAAACCCCTCTCCTCCAGAACATAAAGTCATCCTGTCCTAAATCCATCGCTTTCGTATTAATCTCTCCAGAGGCTAATTGAATGATGTATTCTAAGACTTCTTCGCCCGTTTGTTCCACTGTTTTTTCACCTGAAATAATAGGACCACAGTCAATATCAATGATTTCAGGTAGCTTTTGAGCTAGTTTCGTATTCGTTGATAATTTCACCATGGGGCTGATTGGGTTACCTGTGGGTGTTCCTAGGCCTGTGGTGAATAATTGAATCGTAGCACCTGCACCAGCCATACCTGTGGTGGCTAATACATCATTTCCAGGAGTACAAACTAGGTTTAAACCTTTCTTGGTGACATATTGGCCATAGCCTAACACATCCTCAATAGGAGAAGAACCTGCTTTTTTAGCGGCTCCTGCAGATTTAATCGCATCGGTAATTAAACCATCTTTGATGTTACCCGGAGATGGATTCATATCGAACCCAGCACCCACTAATGCAGCACGTCTGGCGTATTCTCGCATTAAGAAACCAAAATTATCGGCAATTTCCTTCGTTACAGCTCTGTTTTGAAGTTCTTGTTCAACACCACATAATTCAGGGAATTCAGCGATCAACACAGTACCACCTAGTCCTACGACTAAGTCTGCGGTATGGCCTATGGCTGGATTCGTTGAAATTCCGGAGAAACCATCAGATCCACCACATTTAACACCTACGCGTAAAGCCGATAAGGGAGCCGGTTTACGGGTTTGTTTATTTATTTCCACCAGACCCTTAAATGTTTGTAGAATCACTTCATTCAGCATATTCTCTACTCCGCTCCCATTATCTTGTTGTTGCTCAAAGATGTATAATGGCTTAGAAAAGTTAGGGTCTTTTTCTTTTAGCTTTTCTTTAAATACCTCAATTTGAGAATGTTGGCAACCTAAACTTAAAACGGTGATTCCACCTACGTTCGGATTTAGGCAATAACCCGCTAATAAGGCGCAAAGATTTAAGGAATCGTCTTTATTCTCGCCACAACCACTTTCGTGCGTTAAGAATTTGATTCCATCTACGTTCGGGAATTGGGCTGATTTATGTACCAAAATCGAAGCAGAGGAAGCTGTATCTATTTCTAGTGCTTTTCCTTCAGCTAGTTGCTTTCCTAATTGTTGAACCTTTTGAGTGAATGGATCCATCTTTTGGAAGCCCAAACCATTTAAAAAGGCATTCTTTAATAATTCGATATTTCTGTTTTCGCAGAAAACTAAGGGAATAACTAACCAATAGTTTTGAGTTCCTACTTGACCATCTGCGCGGTGATAGCCGTTGAATGTTCTGTTTTTGAATTTGGATACATCAGGTGCTGTCCATTCATACTCTTTTTGTTTTCCGACAAAATCCGTGGCAGCATGATGTAGATTAAAGGTATGAATGAGCCCACCTTTGGGAATATCTTGACTAGCTAAACCGACTAAAACGCCATACATGGTTGCTCTGCCATCTTTTGCAATTGCTTCAGTGGTGAATTTATGCTTAGCTGCAATATCATCTTGAAGCGTAATTTCATTGCCGTTATGTTGTATAATCTTTCCTTTAGGTAGATCTTGTAGGGCAACAAGTAAATTGTCAGTTGGGTTGATTTGTAAGAATTTTTGGCTCATTTTGTTAGGCTAAATATAGTATTGGCTAGTACCCATTTGGCTCCTGCTGGAGTTCCTGGGATTGTTTTTTGGTAATTCGACATCAAGGTTTCCCAGGCTTGTACGGCTGGGTTAAGGGAATCTATCTCCCCTTTTTTGGCAAAACTAAAATTATCATTCGCTATAATTTCCATGCAAAGTCTATTCTCAAAACGAAAGATATGCATCGATTCTATACCAGATGAAAGGATACTTTCTTCAATTTCAACAGGAATCGACTCGTGGTATTTCTCATACTCCTTGATTAATTCAGGATCGTCCTTTAAGTCTAGAAATAAGATAAATCGTTGCATTAGTCTTTGATTTCAAATCCTTTGTAAGCGAAAAATACGATATAAGCGAAACACAGTAATGGTACACTTAAAGCGGCTACTGTACCTACTTTGAATAAAGACGCGGTTAACGGTGGAACAAGGGCACCGCCTACAATAGACATAATAATTAAAGAGGATGCTAATTTTGATCCATCTCCAAGGCCTTTACATGACAAGGCGAATATGGTCGGGAACATAATGGATTGGAAGAAATAAACAGCGATTAAAGCTAATAAAGCAGCTATACCACCTCCAAACATCGCAACGGCTACAGAAATCACTGCTCCTATGGCATATATGCCTAACACTTTGTTTGAGGCAATTCTTCCCATTAAATAGGTTCCTAAGAATCTACCCAGTAAAAACAAGATAAAGGCAAAAGAAGCATGGAAACTAGCGATCTGCGTGGGGCTCATCGTATCAGATATTTGGTAGATTTTATCTACTATCCACAAATTGTCGTTTTTCGCTAAATCCAATTTCAAATCCACAAAATTTCCCCAAAGAGAAACCTGTGCCCCTACATTTAAAAACTGCGCTAATATCCCTAAAACTAAATGTTTACGCTTTAATAAACTGGCTATGGTTACTTTGCTAGTTGATTCTTCAGCCGACTGTAATTCAGGCATTTTTGTGAATACAAATAGGATGGCAACTAATGCGACTACAAGTCCGATGATTAAATAAGGCATTTGTACAGAAGCGGCTTGGCTTATTCGAATGGCTTCAGCTTCCGCAGCAGGAAGCGCTTGAATCATTTCTCTGGTGTATTCTTTCTCAGAGAAGATGAATAATCCACCAATGATGGGTCCTAAAATAATACTCATACCATTGAATGACTGCGCTAAGTTCAATCGGAAATCTCCTTTTTTAGGATCCCCTAATACCGTCACATACAAGTTTGCAGCTGTCTCTAAAAAGGCAATTCCTGAAGCCATTAAAAATAAGGCCGCTAAGAAAAATCCGTAAATACGTACCTCAGCTGCAGGGTAAAATAAGAATGATCCGGCAGCATAAAGGACTAAACCCACTAGGATTCCTGCTTTATAGCCCATTTTCTTCATCACATAACCGGCAGGTAGTGCCATCGCGAAATAGCCAAAATAAAAGGCCGTCTCCACGATATTGGCTTGCCAGCGTTGTAAATCAAGTGCAGTTTGGAATTGCTTGACTAAGGAGCCGTTTAAACTGTTAGCTAGTCCCCACAAAAAGAATAAGCTAGTGACTAAGATGAGTGGAATCGTATACGAGGTAGATTCCGAATTCTTTAAAGTAGGTTGATCGTCGTTTAGAGGTAATGCCATGTTGATTTATTTTATATAAAAGCCAAAACACTGCTTAATTTACCGCCTTTTATTTAATTTTATTGCAAACCAAATTGACATAATGAAAAATTACATTGCCCTATTCCTTCTACTTTGTAGTATTAGCCTATCAGCGCAGATTAAGTCGCCTGAAGAATTCTTAGGCTACCCGATTGGTACAAAATTTACCTACCACCATCAGATAGTAGCCTATAGTCGTTATTTAGCTGCACAAAGTAATGGTTTAGCGCAATGGCATGTGTATGGGCAAACAAGCGAGGGGCGTGAGCAAGGACAAATGCTCATCGCGAATCTACCGACTGGTGTGAGTCTTGAGCAAGTGCAGCAAAATCACCAGAAGCGTATTCAAGGCGAAAAAACCGACCCTTTACTCCCAGTGATTATTAATTTATCTTTTAATGTGCACGGAAATGAAGCGGCCGGAAGTGAAGCCGCATTGAATACCTTGTATTCTTTGATTTCTAAACCCAATAAATCCATTCCTTATGTCATTTTGATTGATCCTTGCATTAATCCGGATGGTCGTGATGCTTATGTCACGCAATACAATCGCCGCAATTACTTACCAGGTGGAAATCCAGATCCAAACGATCAAGAGCATTACGAGGGTATCACTTCAGGACGTTATAATCATTTCTCCTTTGACTTAAACCGGGATTGGGTTTGGCAGACACAGAAAGAAACGCAGCAGCGTTTGAAGTTCTACCGTTCTTGGATGCCCATGATGCATGCGGATTTTCACGAGCAAAGTTTCCAACACTCGTATTACTTCCCGCCGGCAGCGAAACCCTATTTGAATTTCATCGCTCAGTCAACTAAGGATTTACAAGAAAGTGTAGGACGTTCATTTTCGAAGTTATTTGATGAAAAGAAATGGCCATATTTCACTTCAGAGGTCTATGATTTATTATATCCTGGTTATGGAGATACTTACCCAGTCTTGAATGGCGCATTAGGAATGACCTTAGAGCAAGGGGGAATTAGAGGTGGATTAATTTCTGCCAAAATCGACGGCGACACCATTTCACTAGTGGATCGCGTGAAGCATCACTCGGCTCTAGCACTAAATTTAGTAGAATGGTCTTTAGCGAATGCAGAAAGTTTGAAAACTTCTTTTTATGGTGTGCATGATAAGTCGAGGACGACTCCGTCGAATAAGTTTTCCTATTATTTTGTGCCAGAAAAGGAATTAGAAAAAGGTCAGGAGTTTATCCAATTATTAGAGAAAAATAATATCACCTATTTGAAAAATATGGGTGTTACAAAGTCAACCCAGGCATATGATTATTCTACACTGAAGCAGTTTACATTGTCTGATAAATCTATTGGATTATTAATTCCTGCCAAACAGTCATCTGCGCCATTGATTCAAGCTTTATTGGACCCTACTATTGCTTTGGAAGATTCTATGACTTACGATATCACAGCTTGGAATCTGTTTCAATTAAATGGCATAAAAGCCTATGGAGTAAATGAAAATGTGTTTACTGTGGTTAAAGATCATGAAGGAGAAAGGTTGTTAGATCTTGATACGTCAGTGCATATAGCCTATATTGCAACGCCTAAAGTTCCATCCTTAACTCAAAAATTAATTCATTCGGCAATTCAAATTGGCGCTTTAGTTACTTTTTCGGATGTGCAAAATGGAGAAATTATTATTTCGTTTACTCATGTGAATAACGCAGATCGTGTTAAGTTTTTACAAAAAATGGAAAAGCTTAATATATTTCTAGAATCTCTCGACTCCTACCGTTCAAAAACAAGCTACGACCTTGGTTCCACCCACTTTAAACCCATTTTCATCCCTAAGATCGCCGTAGTAGTCGATCCATCAAACGACGTAAATCAACAAGGGGAACTAGCCTATTTCTTAACTCAGAAATATGGTTTTAAGCCTTCGTTAATCCCATCGACGCAATTATTCAAGTCGAATCTGTTCAATTACACGCACATCATTTATCCAGATGGCAAGTATGCTGCCCTCTCGAATACGAATTCGATTCTATTAACTGATTGGGTAAAAAAAGGTGGTAAACTGATTTTAATGGAGGGTGCTCGAAAGATTTTAGACGATAAAGATTTAGTGGCGAAAGAAGATACAGCAAGGCATACGTCAACCTATGCTATGCGAGAACGGGCAGAATTATCCAATACCACTTCAGGGAATCTATTGCAAGTGGAAGTGGAAAAGACCCATCCTTTGGCATTCAGAATTAACGATTCGTCGATTTATATCTTAAATCAAGTAACTGATTTTGTGAAGCTTCCGAAAGATTTTACTCCTGTTTTAAAAACTTCTGCTAAACCGAATATTATGGGCTTTGTAGGGGCAAATAAGAAAGCTCAACTAGCTAATTCTTTATTTTTAGGCGTTAAAGAAGTGGATAAAGGCAAAATCATTTGGTTTGGTTTTAATCCTTTATTCCGTGCGATTCCTAATCAAGGTCAAACTATTTTTGAAAACTGCTTCCTTTATTCAGAATTCTAATGAAAAGATTCACTCTCATATTTGCTCTTTTAAGCTATTCGCTATTTGCTCAAAAGGTAGCCCCTGTCTACCCTGTTCCCTCTGCTAAGCAATTAGCTTGGTCGGAATTAGAGTATTATGGTTTCATACATTTTAATATGAACACGTTTACGAATGTGGAATGGGGCGAGGGAAAAGAAAGTCCGTCTTCTTTCAATCCTACAGCCTTGGATTGTAATCAATGGGCTAGAATTGCAAAGAAGGCTGGAATGAAGGGACTGATTTTGACGGCGAAGCATCATGATGGATTTGCCCTTTATCCCTCTAAATATACCTCACATTCAGTGGCGAAATCACCATGGAAGAATGGAAAGGGGGATGTGGTGAAGGAATTATCTGAGGCCTGTAAAAAATACGGGTTAAAACTAGGCATCTATCTATCGCCTTGGGATCGTTTCCACCCAGATTATGGAACAGATGATTATAACCAGGTGTATGCCAAAATGCAGGAGGAATTATTAACGAACTACGGACCCATTTTTGAGTTTTGGTACGACGGCGCCAATGGTGAAGGACCTAATGGAAAAAAGCAGGTGTATGATTGGAATTTATTCCACTCAATGGTAAACAAATACCAGCCTACTGCGGTGCAATTCTCCGATGCTGGTCCTGACATTCGTTGGGTAGGAAACGAGCGAGGATATGCTTATGATACAATGTGGAGTCCTATTTTACGCGATAAGATCTATCCAGGATGTCCTGATTTTGACAATTATAGAAATGGTCAAGAAAATGGAACCCATTGGGTTTCTCCTGAAGTGGATGTGTCTATTCGTCCAGGTTGGTACTACCATCCGGAGCAGGATAATAAGGTCAAGACACCTGATTCTTTATTAAAGATTTACGCTGCTTCAGTAGGCCGTAATGCAAATCTTTTATTAAATATTCCAGTTGATACGCGTGGATTGATTCATAAGAATGATTCCGCTTCCTTGATGGGATTTGCGTCGATTCGGGCAAAGTCGCTTGTTAATCTTTTGAAGAAAAATATAAATGATCCCTTATTTGATGGGAAGAGCTCTACCTTTTGGATGGCAACTCCTACAAAGAATGATATATACGTTGAATTAAAGACCCCTCTTAGCATAAACAACATCATGCTTCAAGAGCCCATTGCCTTAGGTCAAAGAGTAAGTGCTTTTGAAGTAGAATTAATCGATGAATCGGGTAATAAAGAAGTGATAAAGGCGGGTACAATAGGTCACAAGCGAATGGTCACCTTCAGGGAGCGGAAACTAAAAAGCTTCCAAATTAGATTTACAGGTTCAAGAGGTCCTGTTTTAATTTCTAATTTAGAAGCTTATCGGTTTATTTCAACACGTAACGAACCGCTTTTCCAGTAAAGGTAAAGCCGCTCGCTGTTTGAGTGCTGTAAACAGAATATTTAACGTCAATGAGGGCGGTTGCACCTAATTCTTTGGCCTTTTCAACCATTTGACGAAGGATTTCTTGCTTTTTATCCTGGTGGTTTCCTCGGTATAGCATCTTCCCATTTTGGGTTTGCTTGTCCTCTAATGGAACTTCTCCTGACATTTTGATGGTTTCGATATCCTCATAGCTCTGTTTCGGATGATCATTAAAATACACAACATCAATATCGTATTTCACAGGAACTTCAAAACCTAAACCATCGTGTCGCTCGACCCCACCATTTTTAAAATCATTCGTATAATAGGTAGAAGGTTTGATGTTCTTAGAACAACCTACCACAGATAATACGAGAAGAAACTTACATGCTTTCTGAATCATAGATCAATACTTTATCCCAAAGGTGGGCACAGTTTTTAATAAACTCTAAGTGAATAGGAGCCGTTTGGTAATAATCGTGCCCTTTTTCGTCTTCAAACGTAGTTAATAAACAATAATCATACGAGCGATCGATCACGGGACGATCAGTACTAGCCGGTTTCCCTACGCTAAATACATCCACCGTCTCCACGTCAGCTAATGACTGGACGCCTGCCTCAAAAAGCGCGATATCTTCAGCGCTTAACCCTTTTTTTAACCAAAAATTTACAACGTGTACAAACATATTTTATTATTTATTTAAACCTTCTTGTTGACTAATTTGAGCTAATTTTTGCCCTAACTCTGCGGATGCGCTAGCTAATGGCATGCGAACCTGAGCACCAAACAACCCTTGATTCTCTAATAATTTCTTCACTCCTACTGGATTTCCCTCTTCGTATAAATACGGGTCGATGGTCAGGAATTTGCCTAATTCTTTTTGGGCTGAACGATAATCCCCTGCCAATGCGTGGTGAATCATCGTGGTAAACTGCTGAGGAAACGCGTTTGCAATCACAGACATAACACCCACACCCCCAATTGAAATGATAGGCACAGCTTGCACATCATCTCCAGAGATTAATAAAAAGTCTTCTGGCTTGTGGTAAACAATCTCCATACATTGCTCAATGATGCAAGATGCCTCCTTAATACCAATGATATTTTTATGTTCCGAAAGCTTTAATACCGTTTCGGCTGACATATTAATCCCTGTTCTACCAGGAATATTGTACATAATGACTGGAACCGGACAAGCATCTGCAATTGCTTCATAATGTGCGATTACGCCTCTTGCACTTGGTTTATTGTAATAAGGACAAACAGACAAAATGGCGTCAATTCCATCGAACGAAGTTTGTTTGATTTGATTAATCAACGACTCCGTATTGTTTCCGCCTAATCCATAAACGATAGGTAAGTTCTTTGTATTAGCCTCTTGAATGGTAGAAACGATTTGTTTCTTCTCATCTGCTGTGGTTGTCGCAGATTCTCCAGTCGTCCCTTGAACAACTAAATAATCAACCCCTCCGTTACTCACGTGTTGAATTAATTTCTTTAGGCCATCCCAGTTAATAGAACGATCCTCGTTCATGGGTGTAACTAGTGCTGGCGCAACGCCGTGAAATTTAGGTAATGATTGCATAATTAAGAAAGAAGGGCAATAAACTCGTCCTCCGATATAATTGGTATGGATAATGAATTGGCTTTTTCTAGTTTCGCTGGTCCCATATTTTCACCGGCGACTAGGTAATCTAACTTGGCAGAAATACTGGAAACGACTTTTCCGCCGTTAGCGATGATTTTTGCCTTTAACCCGTCTCGATCAAAATGGCTAAATACACCCGAAATTACGAAAGTTTTACCTTCTAAGGCCGTTGTTTCTAAAACTATTTCACTTATTTCTTCGGAAAATTGCACCCCAGCCGTTCTCAGGCGCTCGATGATTGCTCTATTTTCGGAATCCGCAAAGTATTCCAAAACACTAAGAGCAATCCGCTCCCCTATTTCAGGCACTGCGATTAATTCTTCTAGGTTAGCCTGCACTAAATTCTCTAACGAGTGAAAATGAAGGACTAATTTTTCCGCGATGGTTGCTCCCACGTGACGTATACCTAGGCCAAATAGAACTTGTCGAAACGGGATTTGCTTCGATTTTTCTACGCTGGAAAGTATGTTTTGAATTGATTTAGACTGAAAACCTTCTAATCCAATGAATTTCTCTGCATTTAAATCATAGAGGTCTGCCACATTTTGGACAATTCCTTTTTCGAATAATAAATCGACCGTTTCTGTTCCTAGGTTTTCGATGTTCAAGGCTTTTCTGGCAATGAAATGTTCGATCTTACCTTTAATTTGTGGTGGACAACCGGTGTCGTTGGGACAGTAGTGGTTTGCTTCTCCTTCTAAACGAATAAGTTCAGTATTACATGAAGGGCAGTGGTGTGGAAAAATAAAGGCATTTCCTTCTTTTCTGGCAGAAGTGTCAACACCCGTAATCTTTGGTATGATCTCACCTCCTTTTTCAATGAAAACGGTATCACCTTCTCGTAAATCCAGTCTTTCCATTTCATTCGCATTGTGAATAGAGGCACGTTTGATGACCGTTCCTGCTAAGTAAACGGGCTCTAGATTAGCGACTGGAGTCACATTTCCGGTTCTGCCTACTTGATAAGAAACAGAGTTGATGCGTGTACGGGCAATTTCAGACGGATATTTGAAGGCAATCGCCCAGCGAGGAGATTTGGCCGTAAAACCTAACCTTTCCTGTTGTCCAAAATCATTGACTTTGATTACAATCCCATCCGTATTTAAGGGTAGATCATTTCTTTTCTCTGACCAATCCTCGATATACGTTAATACCTCATTGATCGAAGAGCAAACACGATACGTAGGTGAAACACTAAAGCCAACCGATTTTAAATGTTCTAATGCCTCCGAATGGCTGTTGAAAGGATTCTCATTACCTAAATAGGAATAAATAAAGCATTCCATCTCTCTTCGAGCAACTTCAGCAGAATCCTGCATTTTGAAAGTTCCGGAAGCCGCATTGCGAGGGTTGGCTAAGGGTTGATCTCCTTTAGCAATCTTCTCCGCATTAATTCGATCAAAGGAAGTAATAGGCATATAGCCTTCGCCTCTGATTTCATAGGTGGTGGGTAAAACCGTAGAATTAACGCGGGTGGGTAAACTTTTGATGGTCTTTACATTCGCTGTAATATCATCCCCTCGCGTTCCATCTCCTCTTGTTACCCCTTTTTGTAAAACCCCGTTTGTGTACCAAAATGACAAGGCTACCCCATCAAATTTCAATTCACATACGTATTCGAATTTCTCTCCTTCTAACCCTTTTTTAACCCGCTCATCAAAATCCCGTAAATCGGTTTCATTGTAAGTATTCCCTAAGGATAACATGGGGAATTGATGGGTAACAGATTTGAATTCTTTGGTAATGGTGCCGCCTACTTTTTGAGTGGGGCTATCCGAACGAGCAAAAAGTGGATTTTCTTGCTCTAATTTGATTAATTCAGCGAGTAATTGATCGAATGCTTGATCCGAAATAATACTTTCATTCTGTTGATAATAGGCCTCATTATAGAGATTGATCTTCTCAATGAGTTCATTCATCCGCTGATTTATATCCATAATCGAAATTAAAACTTAATTCAATTGGAATCAAGCGGGAAACAAGGTTTAGGAATATTTTATACCTTTGTTGTATGAGAAATTTGATCATCGCCCCCTCGGTTTTAGCCTGTGATTTTTTAAACATAGGTTCAGAAGTACTCATGTTGAATGAATCTAAAGCAGATTGGATTCACATTGACGTGATGGATGGGGTTTTTGTGCCTAATATTTCTTTTGGTTTTCCGGTTTTGGAAGCCATCAATAAAGTCGCTACAAAGGTGCTTGACGTTCATTTAATGATCGAAAAGCCGGAACAATATATTATGACGTTTGCCAAAGCAGGCGCCAAAGTCATCACCGTGCACTACGAAGCTTGTCCTCATGTTCATCGTACGATTCAGCAGATTAAAGACGCAGGTTGTTTGGCAGGTGTCGCTATCAATCCGGGTACACCAGTAGAGGTTTACGAAGACATTATTGCGGATTTAGATTTAGCTTTGATTATGTCGGTTAATCCCGGTTTTGGAGGTCAAAAATTCATTCCAAACGCCATCAATAAAACAAAGCGCTTAGCTGAAATGGCTGCCAAGGCAGGAAATACATCCTTGAAGATTGAAATAGATGGAGGCGTTACGATGGCGAATGCAGCGGATTTATATCAGGCTGGTGCAGATGTCTTAGTGGCAGGAAGTTTTGTTTTTGCTTCTAAAGATCCGAAGGCAACTATTGCTGAACTTTTGTCCGTAGCGAATTAATTCGATGGGTGTCAGGATCTTCGTTTTGTTGATTTTTGTTTCCACCCTTACTTTTGCCCAAAAAGTCAAATGGGCTTCCCAAGTCATTTCTGTTTCTAGTGAATACAAAGACCCTCTTCTCGGAAGAGAATACCGAGCTTTGCATGCTTTAGGTCGTCCCAGTAAATACCCTAAAATGGCTGCCACTCCTAGTGCTTGGCAATCCATGACCGCCGATAGTCCGGATGGAGAATACCTGTTAGTAGGATTTGATACAACGATGGTGGTGAAACAGATAGCCATCTTTGAAAATTTTGGGGCTGGTAGCATTACTTCAGTAGATGGTTTAGATCAGAATAATAAGATCTATCCTTTGCGTACATTCTCCCCTGGATATGCAAGTGCCAATTCTCAGGTCACGACGATTCGCCTCCCTACTAAAACGAGCTTCAAATTAAAGGGGATTAAGATATCCTTTAATTCCTTACGAGTAAAAGGATACTCGCAAATCGATGCCATTGGTATTTCAGATAGCGATGAACCTATTGAGTCTTCTTTAAAACTAACAACTGACGCGAATGCCTTTCAGGCACGTGAGAATTTAGGGAATGCTATTAACTCGAAGTTTAATGAGATTTGTCCTGTAGTTAGTCCGGATGGCCAAAAGCTTTATTTCACCCGCTGGAAGCATCCTGATAATTTAGGAGCTAATAAAAACCAAGATATTTGGGTGTCTAATTGGCAGTCAGATCGTACTTGGTCAAAAGCTACCCTGTTCTCCGCTCCAATCAATAATGACGAAAATAACGCGGTTTGTGGTATTACACCTAATGGAAAGACTTTATTATTAAACAATGTCTATGGGAAAGACGGGACGATGGAAAAGGGCGTTTCCTTCTCGTTTCTCTTAAGAACGGGCGAATGGAGTTTTCCTAAAGCTCTGAAAATTGTCAACTTTAAGAATAAATCAGAATTCTCTGAATATACGTTGGCTCCTAACGGGAAAGTCCTCTTGATGACCACTGAAACCAAAGATTCATATGGTGGGAAGGATATTTATGTTTCCTTTTTGAATACGGATGATTCTTGGTCAGAACCTAAAAACATAGGCCCAGTAGTAAATACAGGTGAAGCTGAATCAACTCCCTTTATTGCTCCAGATGGTGTGACAATGTACTTTTCTTCTAGCGGTCATGTAGGTTATGGCAATAATGATATCTTTTTGTCTCGTCGTTTAGATGATACGTGGCTAAATTGGTCGGCACCAGAAAACCTAGGACCTATTGTCAATACACCTCAGTGGGATGGTTATTTCTCTGTCTCGGCTAAAGGTGATTACGCTTATTTTAGTTCCACAGAGAATTCGGTGGGTGCTGAGGATATTTTCCGTATCAAGATTCCTGAAAAGGCGAAGCCTTTGACCTTAATTCAACTGACAGGCCAGGTTATTAATCAAAAGACTAAAGAACCTATGGCGGCACGTATCGTCATCAAAGCAAAAGGAAATCCTGTGGATACGCTCTCCATTGATTATGACCCTTATGTAGGTGATTATAGTTTTATGTGGCCTGCTAAAAAGCCCTTTACAGTGCAAATTAAGAAACAGGGATTCTTCTCAAAAGCGGAAAGTTTTGACTTTACTTCTTCTCCTAATTTTCAGTTAGTCAATCGCAATTTCTTTCTTCAAACAGTCGAGAAAAATAAGGCTATTGCTTTTTCTAATCTTATTTTTGATCAAGGTAAGGCAGAATTAAAACCTGGTTTTGAAGCTGAATTAGAGAAGATTATCGCTATTCTTTCTGAAAACACTCAATATTCATTGCTATTAGAGGGGCATACAGATAACCAAGGGGATTGGAATGATAATTTGAAATTATCGCTCGAACGGGTAGAGAATGTGAAGGCTTATTTAGTTTTTAAAGGAGTGGATGCGAATCGTATTAAAACGAAGGGATGGGGCGGATCAAAGCCTTTGGCCAATAACCTATTAGAAGACACACGGAAAAGTAATCGACGTGTGGAATTCACACTTCTATCGATTGAATAAAAAAAAGAGGGGATTGCTCCCCCCTATTTCACTCAACCTAAAACTAGTATTATAAAAGAACGATCAAACTCTTAATGATCGCTGTAAGACGGATTGCATCTAAAATACGCGCTTCAGTAGCTCCGTGATTCTTCACTGATTGCTCATGAGAAGTCACACACATCTCACAGCCGTTAATTGCTGAAACTGTTAAGCTAGCTAATTCAAAGAATTCTTTGCCTAAAACAGGGTTCATCATAATCGACATACGAATGCCAGCTGGTGCCGTATTGTAGTACTCTTTATCTACCATGTGCTTAAATCGGTAGAAAATGTTGTTAGCATTCAATAAGGATACTAAGGCATGCATTTCAGTAATCTCTGCATCTGTCGCTCCTTTACTTAGCGCTAGTTCAGTTAGGGAATCAATCGTTCTAGTGTGCTTTTGATTCACAGAAACCGCTAAGGCTAATAGAATAGCTTCTTTTTCTGTCAACGTTTGAGCGCGTAAGGCATTCGAAACATTGATTTTAAGATCTTTAATGTAGCGGTGATCTGCTGCATCTAGGGTATCTAAAAGGGCAAACGATTCTGTGGCAGGGATATTAATCTCCGCCAATAAGTTGTCTTTTGTCTCACTCATGATTGTTGATTTTAATAGCCCCAGGGAATCCTGGGGCTAAAGAAATGATTATAATGTAGCGTCTCCAGCTTTCCAGTTACATGGGCAAAGCTCGTCTGTTTGTAACGCATCTAATACACGTAATACTTCGTCTACGTTACGGCCTACTGAAAGGTCATTTGCAGATACCCAACGGATTACACCATCTTGGTCAGCGATATACGTAACACGGTATGCTACTTTCTCTCCTTCTGTTAAGATACCTAATTCTTCAGCTAAGCTCTTAGAAGTATCAGCTAACATAGGGAATTTCAATCCACGTAAATCGTCGTGATCTCTTCTCCAAGCTGCGTGAACGAATTCAGAATCAGTAGAAGCTCCGATTAAAGAAGCATCGCGATCTGCGAAATCTCCTGCACGGCGGTTGAATTCAGCGATTTCTGTAGGGCAAACAAAAGTAAAATCTTTTGGCCACCAGAACATCACTAACCATTTACCATCTTTCTTGTGATCTTCTGAAGTGATTGTTGCGAATTCTTTTCCTTGCTCTAAAGAAACGACTGCAGTTTTTGAAAAAGTTGGGAATTGACTTCCTAATCCTAACATGTGATTTGCCATTTGTATTTGTTGTTTTATTGTTCTTGTTAAATTGTGATGCAAAGATCTTGATTAAAGTGTTATTAGCCAAATCTATATTTTCTATATTTGTATAGTTTTTAATTATACTATGACGATAACTCAATTAGAGTACATTGTGGCCTTAGCTGATCTGCAAAGTTTTTCCAAAGCAGCGGATTATTGTTGTGTTTCTCAGCCCAGCCTGAGTATGCAGGTGCAAAAGTTAGAGGATGAATTAAATCTAACGCTCTTTAATCGTAAGGCAAAGCCTCTCGTTCCTACCCTAGAAGCAAGAGAGGTTATCGCTAAAGCTCGGGCGATTCTGAATGAAAGTAATTCGATTCTTTCTCTTTCTAAAGGTTGGTCAAATCAAGTAAATGGATCTGTCTCCATAGGAGTGATTCCTACTATTGCCCCTTATTTGATGCCTAAATTTTTGGCTGATTTTCAATTGAAATACCCAGATCTAACGATTCGCATCGCAGAAACCACAACAGCTAACATCAAGAGAGGCATTCAAGAAGGTAAAATAGATATTGGTATTCTAGTGACTCCTTTGAATGATTCTTTAGTAGAAATCCCGCTTTATTATGAGGAATTATTCTTGTATTCCAATGTGTGGGAAGAAGACGGTTCTAAGTTGAAATCTACGTTGGATCCCTCTAAACTTTGGTTATTAGAAGAAGGGCATTGTTTAAGTAGTCAAGTGAATTCCATTTGTAATTTACCCTCTGGTCCTTTGATTGGGACCAAGATGACGTATCAGACGGGAAGTATGGAAACAATTGTGCGTTTGGCTGATCAGGGTTTTGGCCAAACCATTATTCCTCAGATGTTTGTGGATTATTTGGATCCTAAGTTGAAGGAAAAAGTATATAGTTTGCCCGAACCTAAGCCCGTTAGAGAAGTAGCGCTGGTTCACGCTATTTCCTATTCTAGAAAAGCCATTGTAAAGGCTCTAGAAGTTGAAATATTAGCGCATATACCAGATTCTTGGAAAAAACCTCAGGAGCGCAATATTATCCCCATATAGCTTTTGCCTTTGCGCTGCTTACTAGTGGTCTAAGGAATAATAAACTAGCGGCAAAAACAAACGTCAGAACCAATATACTGATCCGCATATTGCCTGTTAACTGAATAATTAGGCCAAACATAAACGTCCCAATTACTGTGGACAATCGATCACAGACATCATAAAAACTGAAATAGGAGGCGGTATCCTTCTCCCCTTTGGGACATAATTTAGCATAGGTGGCGCGGCTATTCGATTGAATACCCCCCATGACGAATCCGATGGCAGTGGCCAATAAATAAAAATTGAATTGTGAGGTTACCGTATAAGCATAGGCACACACAAATATCCAGACAAAGACAATTAAACCTAGCGCTTTTACATTACCCACCCAGCCTGATAATCGAGCACAGAAATAGGCGCCCGGAATAGCGACTAACTGAATGAGTAGAATCGTAATAATTAAGGCATCTTCTGGAAGGTGTAATTCTTGACTTCCAAACAATGCACCTAAATACATGACTGTTTGAGCACCCATATTAAATAGGAAGAAACTGACAAGGAATAATTTGATTTCCTTATTTACCATTACTTCCCTAAATACCTTTTGAAGTTCTTTGAAGCCTCCTAGCCACCACTGGTTTTGGTCTTTTTCTTTGGCAGTTGAATCAGGAAGGTGATGCAAAGGGATTTGGGCAAATAATAACCACCATAATCCTACGGTTAAAAAGGAAACACGCGCTGCCATTTCGCCCCCTATTCCACCATACCATTCGGGTTTTAGGAGCATCGTTAGATTTTGAATCAATAATAAAACGGAACCTATATAACCTAGGGTAAATCCTTTTGCACTTAATCGATCAAAACGATCAGGGGTCGCAATTTCAGGCAGGAAGCTATTGTAGAATACCATACTTCCTCCCCATCCAATGATGGAAAATAGGAATCCTAGCGTTCCAATATAATAATGGCCTTTGCTGAAAAAGAATAAGGCGATGCAACTGAAAGAGCCTAAATAACAAAAGAACCGCATAAAGCTTTTCTTTGCACCGGTATAATCCGCTATGCCTGATAAGAAAGGCATTAAGATGGTTAAGGCTAAGAAGGCAACGGAAATAGTATACGAGAAAACAACCGTATTGCTTAATTCAAAGCCTAAAATGGAGATCATACCAGGCGTGACACTACCTAATGTAATCGCAGCGGAAGGAAAATAAATAGGGAAAATGGCTGAAGTAATCGTTAAAGAATGCACTGAATTGGCCCAGTCATAAAAGGCCCAAGCATTCAATGTTTTCGGATTATTCAGTTTCTGTTCCATTAAAATAAACCTAATTGCTCCCCTTTAGGAGGGTTTTTGATTTCAAAAGGTATTTCATCTTCTTTCTTCTCTTCAACAGATGGCTTCTCTTCTACTTTTGACTCTTCCGGAAAGTTGACAACAAATTCAGGTTCATCTGAAATTGCTTCTGCAGGTGTCTCTAGTTCATCTGAAACCGTTTCTACCACTTCCTCCACATCCTCTATTTCTACGGATTCAGGAGCATCGGCATTCTTTTCAGTTACCGGCGCTTCCTCCTCTGTTTCTAGGAAAATGACTTCGACTAGTTTCGGATAATTTAATTTACTACCCAAGGCCTTCCAGCCTCTTACTTCGGCCAATTCATCGATGGGAATGATTTCTAATTCATTCGTCTTTCCATCTGGTTTGTGCTTAATCTGCACGTTAGGCGCATAATTGTCCGTCACAGCAATTAGTTTACTTGCTTTATGATCCGAAATGAAAAGGAATTTTTTATCTAAAGAAGTAGTCTCCAGATGGAATCGTTTGATCAAGTGAGTCTTATTGGAACCATCAAAATAAGCAGCCGAAATAATAGATTGAGGCTCAAATTTCTTTAAATACATTATTTCCTCTGCCGGGTAACGATTCGTTAATTCGAAATTCGTTAACTCATAATTACCTGAGGCGTAAATGGCCAGAATACTGTCATTCGGTTCAAAATTACCGATATGATCTCCGTGTCCATCGCGGTTTAAGCGACCGATCGTAGGGTCGTACCAAATATCCACTCCACCTAATGTAGATACTCCCGCTGATTTCATGGTGATTTTGCGAACCGGGTATTTGGTTAGCATGTTCCCTAAGGATTCACGGCCTTTGATCGCTAGCTTCGCAAAGTCATAGTCAAATTGCTTGATTTTAGCCGTACAATTAGCTGTTAAGCTGATTTGGATTACCTCTGCTTCCCCATTTTCATTGGCGGAGAAATAAGTAATCTTCGATTTAGCATTATCGCTACTCACTTTGTATTCGCGATCACGCGTCACCGAAGTGACTTTGAAACGCTTCACATAGGATGTGCCTGACTTGCCATCTAGGTAAACAACGTTATAGACTTTTCTATCATCGTTCTTCTTGAAGACAGAGCAATAGATAATGTCGCGACCCACGAATACTTTCTCTTGTACTTTAGTGACTACGCAGGTACCGTTTGACCTGAATACGATAATATCATCGATATCCGAGCAATCCATGACGTACTCGTCTTTCTTCAAGCCATAACCTATGAAACCATCTTCGCGATTCACATATAGTTTTTGGTTAGCAGCGGCTACAACTGTTGCTGAAATAGTATTGAAGTTCTTGATCTCAGTACGACGCTCTCTTCCTTTTCCGTATTTAGCTAATAGATTTTTGAAGTAATCAATTGCATAGCGAATCAAATTAGCTAAATGATCTTCAACCTCAGCTAACTCGTCTAATAAACGCTTCATTAATTCGTCTGCCTTAAAGCTGTCAAATTTAGAAATACGCTTAATTCTGATTTCTAGTAATTTTAGGATATCCTCTTCCGTGATTTCGCGGTAGAAGTCCTTTTTATAAGGCTCTAAGCCTTTATCTACCGTTTGAATGACTAATTCGAAGGTTTCGCATTCTTCAATGTCGCGGTATATGCGATTTTCGATGAAGATTTTTTCCAAAGAGCTGAAGAGCACTTTCTCCATCAACTCTCCTTTGCGAATCTCTAATTCTTGGCGAAGTAAGTCAACCGTTTGATTAGTAGATACGCGAAGGATTTCGCCTACACCCATAAAATGCGGCTTATCTTCGATAATCACACAGGCATTAGGTGAAATGGAAACTTCACAGTCTGTAAAGGCATATAAGGCGTCAATCGTTACATCTGGAGAAATACCTGGTGCTAATTGAATTTGAATTTCTACGTCTTTGGCCGTATTATCAATTACCTTCTTAATCTTGATTTTACCTGTATCATTTGCCTTGATGATGGAATCAATCAAAGAAGTCGTGGTAGTCGTGTACGGAATCTCCGTTATAACAAGCGTTTTCTTGTCTAATTCATCGATTTTAGCTCGGATACGGATTTTTCCTCCCCTAAGACCATCGTTATAATTAGACGCATCCATCATTCCCCCTAATAGGAAATCGGGATATAGCTCTACTTTCTTGTTATTTAAAATATCGATCGAAGCCTGGATAATTTCACAGAAATTATGCGGCATGATTTTAGTTGCCAAACCTACAGCAATACCCTCTACCCCTTGCGCAAGCAAAAGTGGAAATTTAATAGGTAGCGTTACGGGTTCGCGCTTACGACCATCGTAGGACATTTGCCATTCGGTGGTCTGGTTGTTAAAAACAACGTCGTTCGCAAATTTGGATAAACGTACTTCAATATAACGCGCCGCTGCGGCGCTATCGCCAGTTCGGTTGTCTCCCCAGTTACCTTGGCAATCGAATAAAAGGTCTTTTTGGCCTAAATTAACAATCGCATCATTGATAGAGGCATCCCCGTGCGGGTGATACTGCATGGTTTGACCGATCACATTCGCCACCTTATTGAAACGGCCATCGTCCATTTCCTTCAACGCGTGCAAAATGCGTCGTTGAACAGGCTTTAATCCATCTTCAACGGCCGGAACCGCACGCTCTAAAATAACGTAAGAAGCATATTCTAAGAACCAATTCTCATACATCCCTGCTACCGCAATCTGATTCTGTAGTGCGCCGTCCGCTGTTTCACTCATAGTAATTATCGCTATTAATCTTCTGTGTGGAAGAGTTGGTACAATATTAAGGCTGTAGCTCCCCAAATCAAATTCCCCTCATACACAAAGGAAGGACTCAGGATTTTATTTCCATCGTAGCTAACTTCAAAAGGTTGTAGATTAGCCGGATCTTGAAAGAAAGATACAGGTATTTCAAAAATACGATTTATTTCTCTTTTATTTAAATCGTAGCTTAGCTTTTTATTCAGTCGAACGGAAAATGCGGTTATCCAATAATTAGAGACGTGAATCCAATGTTCTGTGATGTAATCTAACGAAGAGACATCAATCTCAATACCTATTTCCTCCCGTACTTCCCTTGCCGCCGTCTCCCGTAAATCCTGATCCGTAGGATCCATTTTTCCACCAGGTAAAGCCATTTGTCCGCTATGATGTCCATCGTATTGATTTCGCTCAATCAAAACTAGGTGCGGTTCCTGGTCGTCTTCTTCAATAAATAATACAGCTACTGCTGCTTGTTTTGCGTTGGCTTTGATCTCCTGTTTTTGAAGGATTTGTTCGTATATCTGCTTGAAAGGTTCGAATTCTTTCATGTTACAAAAGCGTATTGGCGATGGCTTCTGCACATCGTATTCCGTCCAAAGCCGCAGACATAATGCCACCTGCATAACCTCCACCTTCACCACAAGGATAGAGGCCTTTTATTTCTGGATGCTCTAAGGTTTCCTTGTCGCGTGGTATTTTTACAGGTGAGGATGTTCTACTCTCTAAGCCGATGATTTGACCTAAATTGGAAGAGAAACCGGGTATTTTCTTGTTGAAATCTTGAAATCCTTGAGCCAATGGTTCTGAAATGTAATCTGGTAAGAATTCTCGCATTTCACCAGGTTCTAAGCCTGGTACGTAACTTGTCGGATGCGAACTCTTGCTTGCTTTTCCTTGGATAAAATCTAAGGTATATTGAGAAACCGCTTTTTGGGACCCTCCTACTAAACTTCCTGCCTTCTGCTCTAGTTCTTCTTGTAATTGCATTCCTGCCAAAGCTCCAAATTCTTTGTATCGCGCTAAGTCTTCCTCTACAATACTGACCACAATACCAGAATTCGCGTATTTAGAATCACGTCTAGATGGTGACATTCCATTGACTACGACTTGATTAGGCGATGTCGCCGAAGGTACAATAAATCCACCTGGGCACATACAGAAGGAGAAAACTCCTCTTTGAACACCTTGGAATTTACTTTGAGTTACTAAACTGAAACTGGCTGGAGGTAAGTATTCAGGACGTTGTTTTACTTTGTATTGCGCTTGATCAATAAAAGACTGCTGATGTTCAATTCGTACGCCTATCGCGAATGGTTTAGCTTCGATGGCTACGCCTTTATTTTGTAATAATTGGAATATATCACGGGCCGAGTGGCCTGTGGCTAATAAAAGTTTATCGGCTTGAAATTCTGCTCCATTCGAACATACAACTCCTTTTATGGATTTATTCTCGATCAAAAAATCAACTACTCGGTGATGAAAATGCACTTCTCCTCCCGCTGCAATGACTGCATCCCGCATGGAGGCGATAATACCTGGTAACTTATTTGTTCCTATGTGTGGGTGAGCCTCAAATAAAATATCGCTATGAGCGCCATGTGCTACAAATGTTTCTAGAACTCCTTTAATATCGCCGCGTTTCGTACTTCTCGTATATAATTTACCGTCAGAATAAGTACCTGCGCCACCTTCTCCAAAACAGTAATTGGAATCTGGATCCACTAAATTAAAGCGGTTAATGGCCGCTAAATCTCTTCTGCGATCTCTTACATCTTTACCCCGTTCTAATACGATGGGTTTAATTCCTTTCTTGACAAAGTCAATCGCAGCAAATAATCCGGCAGGACCAGATCCGATAATGATGACTTTTTTGGCGTCTTTTGATAAAGTAGGTAATTGAGCAGAAAGACCGAAATCGTGGTCCTTTTCATAAAAACCGATCCGAAGATTGACTTTTATTTGTCTGCTTCTAGCGTCGATTGACCTTTTTTCGATGCGATAGGTACAAGCTGCTAGATACGCCTCTCCCATTTCAGTAGCTAAAAATTGAGCTAATTTTTCAGGAGAATGGGCAATATCTGGGCTAAGAACGAAGTCTTTTTGGTCAATCATACGAGTATTTTGTGCAAATTTACGAATCAATTTTGACTAATTCAGATGAATAAGCTCGGCTCAGAAGTTTCTCCCTATTTATTACAACATAAAAACAACCCGGTTCATTGGGAGCCGTGGGGACCTGAGGCATTAGATCGCGCAAAAATTGAAGACAAGCCCATCATAGTGAGTATTGGGTATGCCGCCTGCCATTGGTGCCACGTGATGGAGCACGAATCTTTTGAGAATCAGGAAGTGGCGGCCATCATGAATGAATACTTTGTAAACATTAAAGTAGACAGGGAAGAACGTCCAGATGTAGATATGGTGTATATGGAGGCGCTTCATCAGATGGGATTGAATGGAGGTTGGCCACTCAATGTTTTTTTATTACCAGATCAAAAGCCCTTTTACGGAGGTACCTATTTCAAAAAAGCCAACTGGATTCAGTTGTTATATTCTATTCATAATGCTTTTGTGAACAACCGCGAAGACTTAGCTAAATCGGCGGATGGATTCGCAGAGAGCTTATCTGAAAACGCCTCCTTTTTTGCTCATTCAGATTTAAATGAGACTGCCGCAGTTATTCCAACGGCATTGACTAAAATTAAATCTGCATTAGATCCTGTTTTCGGAGGAATCAACAAAGCTCCTAAATTTCCTCTACCCTCTTTGATTCAATTTTTATATGCAGTACCCTCTTCTCTTTCGGTCGAATTGGGATTGCCCATACTTCAAAAAACGTGGTTAGAAAAAATGGCCCAAGGGGGTATTTATGATGCAGTTGGTGGTGGTTTTTCTAGGTATTCGGTAGATTCTGAGTGGTTTTGCCCTCATTTTGAAAAGATGCTCTATGATAATGCGCAATTATTGTCTGCTTACACGAAAGCCTACAAGAGAGAGCGGAATCCACTTTATCAAGAAGTGATTTTCGATACTATTAGCTTTCTAAAGCGCGAATTACTTTCGCCTCGAGGTTTGTATTATTCCTCCTTAGATGCGGATTCAGAGGGCGAAGAGGGTCTGTTTTATACCTGGTCTTTTTCGGAATTAGCCGCCTTGAACAATGACGAGTTTTTAAAGACATATTCCATCTCGAAAAACGGTAATTGGGAGGATGGACGTAATATTTTATTCAAATCATCTCCTGTTTTAAACTCGCATTTCGAGAAAGAAATGAATGTTTTACGGGATGCTCGGTTAACCCGAATAAGACCTGGGACAGATACAAAAGAAGTCTTGGTATGGAATGCGCAATTAGTGGCAGCATTTGTAGAAGTCTATCAAGTGTTTGGTCGAAAAGAGGATTTGCAAAGTGCTATAGATTTAATTACGGCTATTGAAACGCATTTTAATAAAGGTGATCAATGGTTGCATCAGGCTCAGTTTTCGCGCGAGCCTATTGGTGCTTTTTTGGATGATATCTCTGCCTTGGTTTTGGCCTATATAAAACTCTATTTATTGACCTCAGATGCTAATTTCAAGGAGAAAGCAGATAATCTAATACTAAGAATTGGTGATGAGTTTTCGCATCCAGAATTAGCGCTGTATCAATACCGGTCAAAGAAAGCGGATTATTTAATAGCGGAAAAAGTAGAAGTAATGGATTCGGTGATGCCTTCGTCTAATTCGATGTTGTGTGAGGCTTTCTTATGGATGGGTATTCTGAAAAATAAGGCTGAATATACCCTTAATGGCCGTGCCATGTTGTCTCAAATTCTCGAAAGAGCCATTGCGCATCCTGCTTATTTTGCGAATTGGTTGCGCATTTATTCGGAATGGATAGAACATCCGAAAGCTTTGCTAAAATATGCGGGTGACGGCGATGGTTTGGATGTTTTCGACTGGTGTATCGACAAGGATCAACTTGTTTGTATTCCTTCTGAAGAAATAGAGACCTATTTGTTATGTGTGGGTGATTATTGTTTCGCTCCTGTTTCGACTTTGCAAGAAGTAGATAAGCAGTTAGCTGAGCTTATTTAATTCGTTCTGGATTCTCCGTGACGAAAGCGCCCCAGCCTTTTTTTGTTCCTTTAAGCGTGGAACTGATGTTTTTATTATGAAAATGATGGCAAATAGCGATTCCTAGTGCGTCAGTTGCATCGTGCATTTTGGCATCTAATTTAATATTGCCAATAATCTCCACCATTTTAGCGACTTGTTCTTTCGACGCATTCCCATTTCCTGTCACCGACTGTTTGATCTTTTTAGGTTCGTATTCCGCAATCGGAATTGATTTAGAGAAGGCTAAAGACATCACCATC
The DNA here is from genome assembly GCF_019916085.1 of Aquirufa lenticrescens. Classification (NCBI taxonomy): domain Bacteria; kingdom Pseudomonadati; phylum Bacteroidota; class Cytophagia; order Cytophagales; family Flectobacillaceae; genus Aquirufa; species Aquirufa lenticrescens. Next base: position 2,325,411 of record NZ_CP049834.1, read on the forward strand.
CCTTGCACGCGACCTAATTTCAACATCGATTGTACATTTTTGCCAAAGAAGGGCGATTCAATTGCAATCTCATCAGGCAGAAACTCTTCGATAATTCCCAAAACCCGTTCGTGAATCTTCAAGAATTTAGCTCCCTGCGTAGTGTATTTAGTCAAGTTTAGCACGCCATATTGCAAAACAGTTACCTTGTCATTCGTAATTCTCAATAGACCATAACCTAAGTATCGTGTCCCTGGGTCAATACCTAAGATTATTTTTTCTGAAGAGGAAGTGCTAATTTGCGTCATTAAAGCTCTGTATGTTTATTCATCAAATTCCGTCGTTCATTCCTGCCCTTTTACCCCGATTTACGTGGTCAAAAGCAGTTGATCGTCAGATTTATTTAACCTTTGATGATGGACCAACTCCTGAAATTACGGATTTTGTCCTAGAATGCTTAGCGGAATTTGAAGCAAAGGCCACATTTTTTTGCATTGGTAAGAATGTGGTAGAAAATCCGAGTATTATTCAACGAATTAAAGCTGCAGGTCATAGCATCGGAAATCATACCATGAATCATAGCAATGCTTGGAAAATGGATTATGACGCTTATGTTGATGACTTCAATAAATGTGAGGCAGTATTTAATCAACTGGCAATTAAATCCATTGGTTTCCGCCCTCCCTATGGCCGGATTACGCGCGAGATGTACCGTGAAATGGATAATGTAATTTTATGGTCCGTATTAACAGGGGATTATAATGCCTCTTTATCCTCCTCAGAAATTATTTCATCCGTTTTGCCCTTACTAAAACCTGGTGCAATTGTCGTGATGCACGATAGTGTCAAAGCTTTTCCACGTTTGCAGGTTATTTTACCTGCCATTCTTCGTTATTGTAAAGAACAAAATTTCGTTTTATCCGCCTTATGATTGATACGCACGCACACTTGTATGATGTTCATTTTCAAGAAGATATGTCTTTTTTCTTAAAGGAGATTAAAGAGGCAGGTGTGACAGAAGTTTGGTTGCCAAATTGTGACTCTGAATCTTGGGTGGATCTAAAGAAATTAAGTATAAATTACCCTGATTTTGTGCTTCCGATGGTTGGGTTACATCCTACGTATGTGAAGGAAAATTACCAAGCAGAATTAGCTGTATTAAAGTCAGAATTAGACAAAACTAAAGTGTTAGCCATCGGTGAAATAGGTTTGGATTATTATTGGGATACCACTTTTGCAGAACTACAAATGGATGCTTTCAAGCAACAATGCCATTGGGCATTAGACTTTGGTTTATGGGTTGATATACACTGTAGAAAAGCGTATGCCGATTTAATTAAAACGTTAAAATTGCCCGAATTCAAAAATTTAAGGGGTATTATTCACTGTTTTGCAGGTGATGCCCGAGAAGCAAAGGTATTGATAGATTTAGGCTATTATTTGGGTATTGGAGGTGTAATAACCTATAAAAACACGACTCTATTTGAGGATATTAAGGATATTCCTTTGTCACGGATTGTATTAGAAACGGATGCTCCTTATTTAAGTCCTGTACCCTTCAGAGGAAAGCCTAATTCACCTAAGAATATTCCGATTATCGCTCAAAAATTGGCTGATTTATATGAGGTATCCCTCGAACATTTGGTGAGGCAAACAAATGCGAATGCACAGCAATTAAAAGCTATCTCAGGTTATTAATTAATCCTTTCATTTGACTATCCCAATCAAGTATGGCCTTTTTAAGGCGTAGAACTACCGTGTTAGCCGATTCTTTGAACTTAGTCCAAGATCCCTGAAATACGAGTTTTCCATTTTCCATAATTCCTACCGAATGGCTTAATTGGAGAATATCCGTCAAATCATGACTAATTAATATGCAAGGAATAGCTCTTTCAGAAACAATAGATGCAATAATTTGAGAAAATTCTAATTTTTGTTCCGTATCTAACTGGCTAAAAGGCTCATCTAAAACCAAATAAGAAATGGGTTGGCTGATAGCTTCTAAAAGCGCTAGTTTTTGTCTCTCTCCCCCAGATAATGAGGCTACTTTTGTATCCTTTTGCTTGATTAAATAAAATTGCTTGAGGTATTTTTTTATGACAGCATCCTGTTGTGTGTTAGGTAAGTATTGAAATAAAACCTGCGCATAATTATACACGCTGTGATGTGGCTTTAAATGAAGGGTTTGTGGAACATAACCCGCCTGTTTGAATTGAGGAATTAGTCGATCAATTCCATCATTTAATTCCTTAGAATTAATGGTGATTGAATAGGCTGGATCGTATTTTAATCCCACTAATAGGTTTGCAATCGTGCTTTTTCCCGAACCACTTTTTCCAATTAATGCGTAGATTTCGCCTGATTTTACTTTTATTTGAATATTGGATAAAGCAAAATGACTAGTAACTTGGTGTTTCTTTATGCCTATTTTTAACATTAAACCTATTTAAAATGATTCTGTGCGGAATTGATGTGGGAACTTCTTCCATTAAAGTTAGTATTGTTGATGCAGCAAACCAACAATTAATTTATTCTACTTCCTTTCCGGAGGTCGAGAATGAGATTTCCTCCCCTCAACTCGGTTTTGCAGAACAGGATCCTGAGCATTGGTGGTATTGCGTAAAACAAGCTATTTTAAAAGCGAATTCAACTGGTTTATATGACCCTAAAAATATTGGTGCCATTGGTATTTCGTACCAGATGCACGGTTTAGTGGTCCTTGATAAAAATACTCAGGTGTTACGTCCTTCTATTATTTGGTGCGATTCGCGTGCCACACCTTATGGAGAGAAGGCCTATATAGCGTTAGGAGAATCATTTTGCCAAAGTCATTACCTCAATTCCCCTGGTAATTTCACTGCCGCTAAATTAGCCTGGGTAAAAGAAAATCAACCCGCCATTTTTGAACAAATTACTCAGGTAATGCTTCCTGGTGATTTTATTGCAGGTCGATTTACGTCTACTTTCACTACGACGGCATCAGCGCTTTCAGAAGGTATTTTATGGGACTTTAAAGCTTCGCATCCGGCTAAAGACTTGATGGCTTATTACGGATTCCCTGAATCGATCTTCCCTCCTGTTCATGCTTTATTTTCAGTTCACGGCACGATTACATCTGCCGTTGCTTCTGAATTAGGTCTAGGATCACACGTTAAAGTGACGTATAAAGCTGGTGATCAGCCTAATAATGCCTATTCCTTAGGTGTTTTACACCCAGGTGACATCGCTACGACGGCAGGTACATCGGGTGTGGTTTATGGTATTTCAGATGAGTTAAAGTATGATAAAGAAAATCGGGTGAATTCGTTTGCGCACGTTAATCATACAGCTGCAAAAACGAGTGTGGGAGTATTAATGTGCATCAATGGAACGGGTATTTTAAACCGGTGGGTTAAGCAAAATTTCTTCCCTTCTTTATCTTATTCCCAAATGAATGAGCTAGGTGCAAAAGCATCTATTGGGACGAATGGTTTAGTTTGCATGCCTTTTGGCAATGGAGCGGAGCGTATTTTCCAAAATCAAACCATAGGTGGAAGTTTTCAGCAGTTGGATTTCAATCGTCATTCATCAGCCGATATTATTCGCGCAGCCCAGGAGGGTATTGCCTTTTCAATGGTCTATGGTATTGAATTATTAGGAAATGTAGGTGTTAAGCCTAAGAAATTAAAAGCTGGATTCGCCAATATGTATTTAAGTGATTTATTCACTCAAGCAATCGTTAATGCCTCTGGTGCTTCAGTTGAATTATTGGAATCAGATGGAGCTTTTGGAGCTGCTTTAGGAGCAGGTGCTGGTGTGGGTTATTACACGAATGAAGATGAGGCCGTAAGTCATATCAAAGTTTTGAAGACGATTCAACCTGATGCTGGTTTGAAGAATGCCTATGCAGATGCCTATGGTGTTTGGAAAAATAATCTACCCGCTTAAAAAAGGTAAAGCCTCTCAATTGCTTGAGAGGCTTGTACCCAGAGCCGGAGTCGAACCGGCACGGGCTTGCACCCACGGGTGTTTGAGACCAGCGCGTCTACCAATTCCGCCATCTGGGCAATTCAAAATTGCAATGCAAAACTAGGCTAAATCATTTGCTTTCGCAAATATGCTCTTGATAAATTCTATATTATTCGTAGCGTAAAGCCTCTACAGGATCCATTTTCGATGCTTTGAAAGCTGGATAAATTCCTGAAAATAAGCCTACTATAATACAAATTATAATACCTGTCATCATCCACAACCAAGGAATAATAAAGCTAGCTGCTCCTGAGCTAATGGCCTGAGCAATTAAGTTACCAATCGGAATCGCTAACATAATCCCTCCTATTCCTCCTAGTAAACAAATGACAATGGCTTCAATTAAGAACTGTTGTAAAATTCGACCAGGAGTCGCTCCTAATGATTTACGGATACCAATTTCACGAGTACGCTCACTCACAGAAACCATCATAATATTCATTAAAGCAATAGCCGCACCTAAAAGCGTAATAAAGCCAATCACGAATCCACCAATTCGCAGGGAACCTGTGATGCTTTCAAAGCTTTTAGCAATGGAATCCGAGCGATCTATACTGAAAGAATCTTCCATTCCAATTGGGTCCATTCTAACTTTTCGCATAGCGCCGCGTGCCTCTTCCATAAAATCATCTAGATTAGTAATCTTGGAAGAGGAAGTAGTGATATCAAACGTAAGATTACGACCTACAGCCATTTTTCGACCCGTTTCAAGGGGAACCATGATAACGCGATCATCTCCGCCCCCCATCATATTTCCCTTCTTATCTAAAACCCCTATTACCTTCAATTTGATCCCTGAAACAATAATTTCTGTTCCAATCGGGCTTTCTTTTTCATACAATTGGTCAATGACATCGACACCTAGAATACACACGTTAATAGCATTTAATTGTTCGTTAGGAGAAAAATTACGGCCCGCTCCTACTTTATAGCCTTTTAACTCCATAAAATTTTCGTCGATTCCTAAAACGCGTGTATTGGGATTCGTTTTTTTAGAAGCATACTTAGCGATGGCGTTGTTGTTTACATTCGTCTTAAGGGAAACTTTACCTTTTGCAGTAAATAAATATTTATAGTGACTTGCCTGACGATAGTCGATGTTTTTAAAGCGTTTTTCTTTCTGCCCTTCACGTCTCACTTGCATAGTTGGGCGGTTACGTATATCGAATGAGTTTGCTCCCAAGCCAGAAAATGAATTATCTACTGAACTTTGAATACCATCAATAGCCGTTAATATGCCTACTAAAGAGGTAATCCCCAAAGAAATAATAAGCGCAGTTAGTACCGTTCTTAGCAAATTCCCCTTAATGGAGCGCAAACCCTCTAAAACATTTTCTTTTACATTCATAATACTTTTTGACTAAGCCGGATTCTTCCGGCGACTCATTGACTGTGCCGAAGGCGACTAAGTCACGTAGTGACGACTACTGCAACGCAACCGCAAGTTATCCCCTTTTTCACAGCATTAAAAACCAATGAAACAGGCTTTTAATCCGTTAGTCCTTTTTTTGACCTAATTAATTCAATCCTCCCCCTTTCTTAATCGCGAACTATTTGATAATTTAGTGTAAAATTATGTCAGTGGAAGAAAATCAAAATAACGCACCTGTTTATAACGACGATAGTATTCGTTCCCTAGATTGGAAAGAACATATTCGGCTTCGTCCGGGTATGTATATTGGTAAATTAGGCGATGGATCATCAGTGGATGATGGTATCTATGTTCTTGTTAAAGAGATTATGGATAACTCGATTGATGAGCATATGATGGGAAATGGTAAGTCTATTGACGTTAAAATTTCTGATCATAAAGTGGAAGTGCGTGATTACGGTCGTGGTATTCCTTTAGGAAAGGTAATTGATTGCGTTTCTAAAATTAATACCGGTGGTAAATACGATTCAGGTGCTTTCCAAAAATCCGTAGGTTTGAATGGTGTGGGTACAAAAGCTACGAATGCGCTTTCCAATTACTTTAAAGTTCAATCCTACCGAGATGGTCAAACCAAATGGGCGGAGTTTTGCAAGGGTGAGCTAACAGCTGAATCACCTGGTATTGAATCTTCTAATGCGAAGAGTGGAACACACGTTCAGTTTGAGCCAGATAATACGATCTTTAAGAATTACCATTTCATCCCGCAATATTTGGATTCCTTGTTTTGGAATTATGCCTACTTGAATGCTGGATTGACCATTAATTTTAATGGAGAGAAATATTTTTCCCAAAATGGACTTTTCGACTTACTTTCTAAAAAGACGAATGCGGAGGAAAATCGGTATCCGATAATTCATTTAAAAGGGAACGATATTGAATTAGCCATTACGCATAATAACCAATACGGAGAGGAATATTATTCTTTCGTAAATGGTCAAAATACGACTCAAGGCGGTACTCACTTAGCAGCCTTTAGAGAAGCGATTGTTAGAACGGTGCGCGAGTTCTTTAAGAAGGACTTTGATCCATCGGATGTACGTGCGAGTATCGTAGGTGCTATCGCAATTCGGGTGCAAGAACCTGTTTTTGAATCCCAAACAAAGACAAAATTAGGTAGCACCACTATTTCTCCTGATTCAAACTCCACCTCCATTCGTACGTTTGTTGGGGATTTTGTAAAGACTGAATTGGATAATTATTTACACCAAAATCCAGCTTCAGCAGACGCTTTATTAAAGCGAATTTTGCAATCAGAGCGCGAGCGCAAGGATATTGCAGGTATCAAGAAATTAGCGAATGAGCGCGCGAAGAAAGCGAACCTACATAACAAAAAATTAAGAGATTGCCGTGTACATTTATCCGACGAAAAATCGGAGACGCGTCACGACACTACTTTGTTTATTACCGAGGGTGATTCGGCATCAGGAAGCATCACTAAATCACGTGATGTTCAATTGCAGGCTGTATTTAGTTTACGAGGAAAGCCTTTGAATAGCTTTGGCCTGACAAAGAAGATTGTCTATGAAAACGAGGAATTTAATCTATTGCAGCACGCATTAGATATTGAAGATTCTTTAGATAATCTGCGTTACAATAAGATTGTGATTGCAACGGATGCCGATGTGGATGGAATGCACATTCGCTTGCTTATTTTGACTTTCTTCTTACAATTCTTTCCAGATTTAGTGAGAAATGGTCACCTGTATATTTTAGAGACTCCCCTATTTAGAGTTCGAAATAAGAAGGAAACGCGTTATTGCTACTCTGATGAAGAACGTCGCAATGCGATTGAAGCCTTAGGTCCTAAACCTGAGATTACGCGTTTTAAGGGTCTAGGGGAAATTTCTCCTGAGGAATTCGGGAACTTTATTGGCGAGGATATTAAATTAGAACCGGTGATTCTCGAAAAAGATTTCACTATCCCTCAGCTTTTAACGTATTACATGGGTAAGAATACACCAGAGCGCCAAAAATTCATTATTGATAACTTAATTATCGAAAAGGATTTAGAAGAGGTGCTTTTAGCCTAATCAAAAATTCAATTCAAGGAGTTGCTTCAGTTCTTTCAAGGCTTTAGCAGCTCCTTTTTTTTCTGCCTGTACAATACCAGCCTGTATAATTTCTTCAGCTCTATTATCTTTATTTGCTGATAATAAAGCATTTGCATAGGTATAGTAAGTGGCTACATAATCAGGGAATTTTGAAACGATCATTTCAAACTGCTTAAAAGATTCTTCAATGGTACCTTCTTTCTGGTATTCAATAGCTAACAAATAATGGTTAAACGGATCCGTTGGATCTTGATTAATCTCATTTTTAATAAATTCTTTACGATCCATTTTGCTAAATTAAAAACAAATTAGTATGCTTGCATAACAATTTAATCTGCCATGAAAATACTAGTCTGTATCTCCTGTGTCCCAGACACTACCTCAAAAATAACAATAGATCCATCAACCTCCCAAATAAGTAGTCAGGGATTAACATTTATCGTAGGCCCCTATGATGATTATGCCCTTTCTCGTGCTATTGAACTAAAGGAAAGTAACGGTGCCGAAGTCATAGTTTTACACGTAGGCGGAGTTGAATCAGAAGCACTTATTCGTAAATGTTTAGCTTTAGGGGCTGATTCAGCTGTTCGAATCGATGGTAATCCCACTACCTCTGCACAGATTGCACATTCCATTGTATCCTATGTGAATCAAAATCCAATGGATTTAATTTTGATGGGAAAAGAGTCCATTGATTATAACTCAGGAATAGTGCATGGATTAGTGGCGGGTGCCTTAGGATACACTCACTTTAACCCAGTAATGCATTTGGATTTTTCGGGTGATGGCTTGAAATTAGAAGTAGAAATGGATGGAGGTAAAATGGATGTCTCGTGTCCCCTACCTGCCGTTTTAGGATGTCAAGAACCCATAGCTGAATGGAAAATTCCATCGATGCGCGGTATCATGACTGCTCGAACTAAAGAAATTGCTGTGTTACCTTTCGATACTTCAAGCCAAATTCAGATTCTAAAAGCTGATATCGCCGAAACAGCTCGCAAAAACAAGATGATTAATGCTGAAGATGCTGAGCAATTAATCGATTTATTAAGAACAGAGACAAACGTATTATAAGATGAAAAAGGTAGCGATCATTGCCCAAACAAAAGAAGGTCAACTTTCAGATGCTTCTAAATCATTAATTTCATTTGTATCTTCTTTCAATCCTGAGTCTATTTTGCTTTTGGCAATAGGAGATATAAAATTTAGCACAGTTTCTGCGTCTAAGTCAATTGATGTCGTTCAATTAACTGAAGGTTTATGGACTGATTCAGTTAGTATTCAGCCCTTGATTCAAGCAGTTGGTGGTTATAGTGTTTTAGGTATTAAATCAATTCAAGTCGATAATTTACTAAGTCTATTAGCGGCAAGTTCATCTCAAGAGATGATTTCAGGGATTCAACAAATGTCCTATTCAGGTGGAAAATTTTCGATCACTAAATCGATCTTCTCTGGAAAGGCTTCCTTGTCTTTAACGTCTGAAACTGCTGGCTATTTTAGTTTAAATCGTAATTTTGATTTCAGTGCTAATTCATCCTTTGAAGAACAATCAATTAATTCAGTTTCCACTTTATCTAGGGCTGCGGGTAGCAAAGCTTCTATTATAGCCTTGAAACCTATTACGGGATCTATTCCATTGCCTGATGCGGCTTTAGTCGTAGGTGCTGGACGTGGTCTAAAAGATCCAGGTAATTGGACAATAGTAGAGGATTTAGCCAAAGCCTTAGGGGCTGCAACTGCTTGTTCTAAACCAGTATCTGATTTAAATTGGCGTCCTCACCACGAACACGTTGGTCAAACAGGTGTGAAGATTTCGCCTAATTTATATATTGCATGCGGAATTTCTGGAGCTATCCAGCATTTAGCAGGTGTCAATGGTTCTCGCATCGTTGTTGTCATTAATAATGATCCAGAAGCACCCTTTTTTAAACATGCAGACTATGGAATCGTTGGAGATGTAAATGATATCCTTCCAAGACTAACAAAAAAGCTTCAAACTCATTAAAATTAGCGGTCTAATTGGTACATTTGTGTTTTAATATAGGCCTTTGAAAGAGTTTGTTCCTTTGCGTATTTTATCTGTCAACCCTAGTTCTGTAGGAGCTAGTTCTTACATCCTTTTATTAGAGGCAGATAACTCACAGGCTTTGCGCTTTCCTATTGTTATAGGAAGTCAGGAGGCACAATCTATTTCGGTTTATTTAGAACATATTCAAACGAGTAGACCGCTAACACATGATTTGTGTGTTAATCTACTTTCCTACTCTAATGTTTCGCTACAAAAAGTCTTAATTACCGATTTTAAGGATGGTATATTTTATGCCAATTTGGAGATATCAAGGGAGGGAGAAATCTTTCAAGTAGATGCCAGACCATCGGATTCTATTGCCTTAGCTATTCGCTTAGCAATACCCATATTCATTTCTGAAAAACTTTTAAATGATATCTGTATTCCAGAGGAGGAGTTTATGGATGAATTAGAAGATGAATTTGATGTACTGGATAAATCACCTGTTGTTCGCTCCAAGGCTGAATTAGAAGGATTATTAAATAAGGCATTACAGGAAGAAAACTACGAGGAAGCGGCAAAATTAAGAGATGAAATTGAAAAATTATAAATATGAAATATTCTAAAAGTCGTCCGCAGTCAACTCAATTAACTTTGGTGATTTCAATGGCGAGTTTGGCCTTTATTCTTGCCTTATTCTTTCAACTATTTGTGAGCGTAAAGTCGTGGGGGGATGAGATTAAATCACAAATGAAAGTATACGTTTATTTAAGCGATTCTTTACAAACAAGTGATTTAGCATCGACCATTACGTACTTTAAATCACGTCCCTATTTAGGTCAAAAAGAGTTGAAACCTGAATTGGAATTTAAATCAAAAGCCCAGATTGCTACTGAATTTTTAAAATCCTCGCAAGAAGATTATCAAACTTTATTAGGGGAAGAAAATCCGTTTAAAAACTGTTTGATTTTAGGGATAAAAGAGGAATATAAAAATGAAGCATCCTTTAAAAAAATAGTAGCTGAGATTCAAGCAAGACCAGATGTGTATGAAGTTACGTATCCGAATACCTTTATTGGGTCACTTTTAGGTAAGATTAAAGCAGTGGGTTATGTAGGAGTTATTTTAATTGTCCTATTAGTATTATTTGTCTATGTTCAGTTAGCTAATAGTATTCGACTTCACATTCATGGAAACCGTGTATTGATTAAGACAATGCAGTTATTAGGGAGCACTAATGGGTTTATCCAAAAGCCCTATCTATTGAACGCTTTATTAGTGGGTTTCTTAGGTGGGTTGATAGGTTTTATTTTGGCTGATGGAGCCTTTTATTACTTTTCTACATCGATACCTGAAATTTCCACCTTATTTTTTGAAACGGATAATCAAGCTCAGTTAGCACTTGTTTGCATAGGTTTTTGCACCTTATTCAGTTTAATTGCTTCATTCTTTTCTATTTCAAAGTATCTAAAAATTCAACATACAAACCTATTTTAATATGAGTCAATCAAATATGCCGTTAGGTGCCAAAGACATTAAAATTCTCTTACTAGGTATTGGAATTATGTTGACAGGTTTCTTTGTGATGACCTTAGATAAGGAGGAATTTGGTTTTGGCTTTTTAGGCTTAACCCTAGGTCCCATTCTAGTTCTAGTGGGAATCATCATTCCGGTTTTTTCTTTATTTAAGTGGAAGCGCTAATGTCAGAGATTCTTAAAACAATCATATTAGGATTAGTTGAGGGTTTAACGGAATTCTTGCCTGTTTCTTCAACGGCACATTTAATTGTTACTGAAAATTTATTAGGGATTGAAAATTCAAAGTTCCTTAATTTCTTTACGGTCTTTGTTCAGTTAGGAGCAATTGCTGCGGTGCCATTTCTTTATTTTAAGCGTTTATTTGCATCTGGTCTGTCCATTTACTATACCATTATTGCTTCTTTCATTCCTGCTGTTATTCTAGGAGTTCTTTTGGATGATTTCTTAGAAGCACTTTTTCAAGGCTATTGGTTTATTGCGGGTTCCTGGATTTTAGGTGGATTACTGTTGATTCGAATTGATCAATGGCTACCTTCTAAATCAGATTCAATTGAAATTCAATCAATTACTTATTTGAAAGCATTTAAGATTGGTTTATTTCAGTGTATAGCCATGATTCCTGGGGTTTCCCGTTCTGGTGCTACCATTGTGGGAGGTCGAGTGCTAGGTCTTAGTCATGCTGCTGCTGTGGAGTATTCCTTTTTACTGGGGATTCCTACCATCTTAGGTGCATGTGCAAAAAAACTATTGGATTATCGAAATGATTTTGATGTCTTATTTACCCAAGAACATATTCAGTTTTTGAGTATTGGTACCGTGATTAGTTTCATTGTAGCCCTACTAACGATTAAATGGATGGTTGGTTTTGTTAAACAACATGGATTCGCCTTGTTCGGCTACTACCGCATTGTTGTAGGTCTTTTATTATGTCTGTACTTGTGGATGAATTAACGGAAGTTCAAGATAAATTTTATGTGATTAATAAGCCTAGAGATTGGTCTTCTTTCGATGTTGTGAAGAAGATTCGTAATCTTGGTCGGTTTAAAAAGATTGGTCATGCTGGGACATTAGATCCATTGGCAACCGGTATATTAATCATGTGCGTAGGGAAATACACAAAGAAGATCGATTATTTCCAATCCTTACCTAAAACGTATACTGGAAAATTGGTTTTGGGAAAAACGACGCCTTCCATTGATTTAGAAACCGAATTCGATGGTGATTATCCAATTGAGCATATCGATGCGAGCTTATTAGAAGAGGTGCGTTCTTCGTTCATGGGACATATTCAACAGGTACCTCCTATTTACTCTGCAATCAAATTAAATGGACAACGCTTATTTACTCATGCTAGAAATGGTGTGAATGCGGAGGATTTAGAAATTAAAATTAGAGAGGTAGATGTGTATCGAATGGACATTGATGCATCCCGTTTTCCAGAAATTAGTTTTGAGATTGAATGTAGTAAGGGAACTTACATTCGTAGCATTGTACGTGATTTTGGCATAAAATGTCAATCAGGAGCTTATATGAGTGAATTAGTTCGAACAAAAATTGGTGATTGGGGTTTAGATAAGGCACAAGAGGTGGCCAATTTTAATAGCGATTTACATGAAGTGCTTTTATAGTTTTGATACAGTACAGATTGAATCAGCAACCGCGGTAACGATAGGGATGTTTGATGGTTTGCATTTAGGTCATCTGAAGGTTATTCATGGTTGTTTAAACGCAGCGAAAGAGAGTAGCCTTACAACTTGCGTTATTACTTTTTCTAATCATCCTGCAGATCATTTTACCGGTAAACGAAATGAGCTTTTAATGCCAATGCAAGAAAAAATAGCAGCATTTGAAGCAATGGGTGTTGATTATTTAGTGATTCTTCCCTTTGATTCCTATTTAGTGGAATTACCAGCCACTCAATTTATTAAAGAGCACCTCCTCAAACGAATTAAAGCGACTAAGGTGGTATTGGGTTATGATAACCATTTTGGTAAAAATAGAGAAGGCTCCATTTCTTTTATAAAGGAACATTTTTCGGCTCAGTTAGAAGCTATTTCGATTGATGTAGCCAAAGTTGACGAAGTAATTGTTAGTTCTTCTCAGATTAAGAAATTCTTATCTGAAGGAGAAGTTAAAAGGGCTAATGCCATGTTAGGTCATCTTTTCTCGATTGCGGGTGTCGTTATACATGGGAACCAAAATGGACGCAAAATAGGATTTCCTACTGCGAACATGTCGGTGAATGCGGATAATAAATTTATACCACAGTTAGGTGTTTATTTAACAGAGGTACATGTTCAGGCTGGTACATTTTATGGATTAACCAATATGGGCTACCGTCCTACCTTGAATAAGGATGAAGGAATTCACATTGAAACGCATATTTTGGGATTTGAAGGCGATATCTATGGGCAAGGTATTGAAATTCGATTTATAGAGAAAATTAGATCAGAGAAGCGATTTGATTCCTTTGAAGATCTAAAGAATCAAATCGCCGCCGATTTAGCTTGGGCTAAATTGTACCTAGCATAAATTCATATAACTGCCTAAAAAGACTATTTCGTCTCCTCTTTTCGTTAATAATTCCTGAATTTTTTGATCTAATTTATTACCTTCAATATCAATAAAGAACCAGAATTTGAATTCATTGGTGTCTTTCTGAGGTCTAGATTCTATTTTTAATAAGTTGATTCCCCTCGATTCAAAGTCTTGTAAAAGAGACAATAAGGCTCCTGGCTTATCGTCATTCTTTAATTTAATCGCTAAACTAGTTTTGTCTTTATCGGTTTTCTTTAAATTTTCTACTTTGGAAATAATGAAGAAACGCGTTTGATTCGCATCGTTATCTTGAATATTATCAAATAAGATGGGTAAAGAATAAATCTTAGCAGCGATATGCGAACACAAAGCAGCTCCATCCTCTTCTTCTACAGCTAATTTTGCGGCACGTGAGGTAGAATCGACTTGGACGAAGAAATCTTCTTCCTGGCCTGAGAAATAGTCATTTAAAAAACCTTTACATTGCTGAAAAGCGATGTCTTTCGAATAGATTCTTTTAATACCTTGAATTCCATTGTGTTTAGAGGCTAAACAAAAATTAACGGGAATGATGATTTCAGAAATAACAAATAGATTCTTCTCATTTAAGAGATCCATTGTTTCCTTTACCATCCCTTCCTGATTATTCTCAATGGGTACTACGCCATATTTAGCTCGCCCCGTTTCAACAGACTCAAAAACTGACTTGATGGAAGGTAATGAGATGTAATCAGCCACAGCGCCAAAACGATTCTCCGCCGCTTGGTGAGTAAAGCTTCCTTCTGGCCCTAAATAACAAATGATTTCAGGGAGTTCTAAATTACGCGATACACCAAATATCTCCAGAAATATAGCCTCAATAGCCTCTTTCCTTAATTTACCTGTGTACTGGCTCGCTAAACGATCGATGATTTCCTTTTCCCGATCTGGATGGTAAATTACCACATTAGATTCGCGTTTTAATTTACCAATCTCCTCTACAAATTCCATTCTGTTAACAAGTAACGAAAGAATGGAATCATCTATCTGGTCTATTTTGCCTCTTAATTCAGGTATATTCATGCGTAATAGTGTGCTAATTAGCTCAATTTACGAATTTTAGGAGATTTAAGGAAGGGAAATAAAAAAAGGATTTGAATAAATCCTTTTTAGTAAAGCAAAATTGCAATGTGTGATTCCGTTTGGATTCGAACCAAAGACCTACTGCTTAGAAGGCAGTTGCTCTATCCAGCTGAGCTACGGAACCTTAATCAAAATAAAAAGTCAATTTATAATTGGTGATAAACACGTCCTCATAAATTGACTTTTGTCGGGGTGGCAGGATTCGAACCTACGACCTCTTGGTCCCAAACCAAGCGCGATACCGGGCTACGCTACACCCCGAAAATTGACTGCGGAGAGAGAGGGATTCGAACCCTCGGTACCGTTACCAGTACGCATGTTTAGCAAACATGTCCTTTCGGCCTCTCAGGCATCTCTCCTAGCATTTAAGAGAGCACAAATGTAGTAAATATATTTAGTAAATGAAATATATGGCGAAAAAATTATTTCGCCATAACATCAAAACTTGAGATAGATTTACCTTCTAAACTCGTTTTACCCATTAAAAATAAGTCGATATTTCTAGCTGCTTCACGACCCTCAGAGATTGCCCAAACCACTAAAGACTGACCACGTCTTGCATCTCCAGCAATGAAAACTTTCTCATTATCAGATTGATATGTTGAGCTGGCTACTAAATTGCCTCGCTCATCTGACTTCACTCCTAGGGCCGTTAATTGTTCAAATAAGCTACCGTGATCAGTATGTAAAAATCCAGCAGCAATGAGAGCTAAATCACAAGGAATTTTTCTACTATTTATAACCTCCTGCTCCATTTTTCCATCCTTCATATTATATACGATGTCTCCAATGAGTAAAGCTTCTAATTCTCCTTTGTCATTCTTTATAAATTCTTGTAGAGAAATAGACCATAAACGCTCTGCTCCTTCATCATGTGAAGTAGAAGTACGTAACATATTAGGCCAGTTAGGCCAAGGTGTGTTGGATGCTCTTTCTACTGGAGGTTTAGGCATTACCTCTATTTGAGTAATGGAAGCAGCTTTATGACGATTAGAAGTTCCTACACAGTCAGAACCAGTATCTCCCCCACCAATAACGACTACATGCTTTCCTTTTGCACTGATGTCTGCATTAGTATATTTTTCACCTTTATGATTCACTTCTAATGCAATAGAAGCATTACGCTTATTTTGCTGTGATAAAAACTCCATCGCAGGATAAATACCGATGGCATCATTTCCTTTAGCCGTAATAAATCGAGGTGTTGTACTTCCTGTGGCTACTAAGACTGCATCAAAATCATTCGTTAAATTAGCTAGTTTCTCCGTGGTTCCGATATTAGCATTAGTAATGAAGGTTATACCTTCTTGTTTCATTACTTCTACTCGACGAGTAACCACCGATTTATCTAATTTAAAATCTGGAATACCATAGCGTAATAATCCTCCAATTTGATCCGCACGCTCATACACCGTTACTAAGTGACCAGCTTTATTTAATTGAGCTGCTGCAGCTAAACCTGCTGGTCCTGATCCAATCACTGCAATTTTCTTGTCCGTACGTGTCTTAGGTACAAATGGAACAACCCAGCCCTCTGAATAGGCCTTTTCAATGATTGATTTCTCAATCAATTCAATAGCAACAGCTGGTTTATTAATACCTAAAACACAGGCTGACTCGCATGGTGCTGGACAAATACGTCCTGTAAATTCAGGGAAGTTATTGGTTGTGCTTAAAATATCATACGCATACTTCCAATTTTGCTCGTAAACGGCATCATTGAACTCCGGAATAATATTCCCCAGTGGACATCCATTATGACAGAATGGAGTACCGCAATCCATACAACGACTAGCTTGCGCTTCTGTGTCTGCTGTAGAATTTAGTTGTTCAATTTCTTTGTAATCGTTCACACGCTCAGATACGGCTCTTTTAGGAGCTAATTTGCGGTCAATTTCCAAAAATCCTGTAGGCTTACCCATTCTATCTTATTTTAAATCTACTTTAATATCTTGATACACTCTGTCTTTGTCAGCTAATACGTCTGAGATGCTTAATTTTCTAGAACTTAAGGCATTCTTATAATCGATTGGCAATACTTTCTTGAACTGGCTAGCTAAAGCATTGAAATTATCAAATACTAGTTTTCCTTTCACAGAACCAGTTAAGGCAACGTGTTTTTCTAAATACATCAAAATGATGTTTTTGTCTTCTGGTGTCAATTCTGTGATTTCCACCATTTCGCGATTTACTTTCGCGTCAAAGGTATTTTGCTCATCTAGGATGTAAGCAACTCCTCCAGACATCCCAGCGCCAAAATTACGGCCAGTATTTCCTAAAATAATAACTAAACCTCCTGTCATGTATTCACAACCGTGATCACCAATGCCTTCTACCACTACTTTAGCTCCTGAGTTTCTCACACAGAAACGTTCTCCTGCCATTCCAGCTAAATAGGCTTCACCAGACGTAGCACCATAGAATGAAACGTTCCCTACAATAGAGTTCTCTGATGCTTTGAAAGAAGCTACTGGTGAAGGGTAAGCCACTAATGTCGCACCACATAATCCTTTCCCTACATAGTCATTTGCATCTCCTTCGATTTCGAATTTGATACCTTTTACTGAGAATGCACCAAATGATTGACCAGCTGTTCCTTTAAACTTGATATTTATTGTATCCGTAGGTAAACCTTTCTCGCCGTATTTCTTTGTAATCTCGTTTGATAGGATTGTTCCTACGGAACGATTTACGTTAATAATAGCTAGTTCACCATTGACAACTTGACCTTTATCAATTGCAGGTTGAGCCATTTTTAATAACTCCCAATCTAATTGATCAGCTAATCCATGATCTTGTTCCTCTGATTTAAATACAGCAACACCTTCTTCTAAAACTGCTGGCGCTAAAATTGGGCTCAAATCTACATTTTTGAATTTCCAGTGTCCCGACAGATCTTTCATTTCCAAAAGATCCACACGACCCACCATCTCTTCTAGCTTACGGAAGCCTAATTCAGCCATAATCTCGCGTAATTCCTGTGCTAGGAAGTGGAATAAGTTGACTACGTGATCTGCTTGACCTGTGTATAACGCTCTTAATTCTGGATTTTGAGTGGCCACCCCTACTGGACAGGTATTTAAGTGACACTTACGCATCATGATACAACCAGCGGTAACTAAAGCAGCTGTGGCTACACCAAATTCTTCAGCTCCCAATAATGCTGCTACAGCTATATCTTTACCAGTCTTTATTTGACCATCCGCTTGAATCGTAACACGACCCCGCAATTTGTTTTTTACCAGGGTTTGATGCGTTTCTGCTAAACCAAGCTCCCAAGGTAAACCTGCATGACGAATAGAAGATAAAGGAGATGCTCCTGTTCCACCGTCGTAACCTGCAATTAAGATATGATCAGCATGCGCTTTTGCCACACCGGCAGCAATCGTTCCTACACCTGCTTCAGAAACTAATTTAACCGAAATTCTAGCAGCTCTATTCGCATTCTTTAAGTCAAAGATTAATTGTGCTAAATCTTCGATTGAATAGATATCGTGGTGTGGAGGTGGTGAAATTAAACCTACTCCTGGCGTACTGTGACGCGTTTTTCCGATCCAATCATCTACCTTGTGACCAGGTAATTGACCACCTTCGCCAGGTTTTGCACCCTGTGCCATTTTGATTTGTAGTTCCTTCGCATTGGTTAAATAATGCGCCGTCACACCAAAACGCCCTGAGGCTACTTGTTTAATAGCTGAATTCATGGAATCACCATTCGCCATTTTTTCAAAACGAATCGGATCTTCTCCACCTTCTCCCGTATTTGATTTACCACCAATACGGTTCATAGCGATGGCTAATGTAGTATGAGCCTCGTAGGAAATTGATCCAAATGACATCGCACCTGTCGCAAAACGAGCTAAGATGTTTTCTACTGGTTCTACTTCATCAATAGAGATAGCCTTACTTGACTTGAATTTCAATAAGCCACGTAGCGTAATAGATTTCTTGCTTTGGTCATCAATTAATTGAGCGTACTTTTTGTAAACCGAATAATCATTCTGCTTTGTTGCTTGTTGCAATAAGTGAATCGTAGCCGGATTAAATAAGTGCTCCTCACCTCTTTGTTTCCATTGGTAGATACCACCTACTTCTAATTTAGGTGAATCTTGTTTTAATAGTTGATACCCAGAAGCATGCTTAATCAGGGCTTCTTTGGCAATCGTATCTAGGCTAATTCCACCAATACGAGAAATAGAACCGCTGAAATACGTATCCACAACTTCTTTACCTAAACCAAGAATTTCAAAGATTTGTGCACCTTGATACGACTGTAAAGTAGAAATACCCATTTTAGAGAAGATCTTTAATAGCTCCCCATTAACGGCTTTGATATAGTTGTATTCTAATTTATCGTAGCTTAAATCCTTATTGACGAAGCCTTGATCTTTCATAGCTTTAATCGTTTCGAAAGCCATGTAAGGATTCACCGCACTTGCGCCGTATCCAATCAACGTAGCATAATGGTGTGTTTCCCACACATCTCCTGCTTCGATAATAATACCCACTTTAGCTCTTTTCTTTGTGCGAATCAAGTGATTATGAACAGATGCTAAGGCTAATAGAGATGGAATGGGAGCATGAGAACTATCAATTCCGCGGTCTGTTAACAAGATAATCGAGTATCCATCATCTACTGCATCTTCTGCGTATTGATTAATACGATCCAAAGCCTTCTTTAACACTCCCTCCTCTTCAGAAGCACGGAACGTCATATGAATGGACTTTGTTTGGAAATTTTCATGATCAATCCAACGGATTTTCTCAACTTCCTTATTACGAAGTACGGGCTGCTGAATCTCGATTTGACGGCAGTGTGTCGGACTTTCTTCTAATAAATTGGATAAACCACCTATATCTGATAATAGCGACATCACCATACGCTCGCGAATCGGGTCAATCGGCGGATTCGTTACCTGCGCAAATAATTGTTTGAAATACGAAGACAAATGTTGAGCCTTTTCAGATAAAACGGCTAATGGCGTATCAATACCCATTGAACCTAAAGCTTCCTTACCTGTTTCAGCCATTTGCGCTAATACAACGCGGATATCTTCCGTTGTAAAACCAAAGATTTGTTGTCTAGAAACTAATTCAATAGCTTTAGGTTGTCTATATTCAGAACCTGCCTCTGGAAGATCTTCTACTCTGATTTTATTCTTCAAAAGCCATTCCCCATACGGTTGTTGTTGGCAGATTTTCTCTTTGAGTTCTTCGTCTGGGATAATACGACCTTGCTCCATATCCACCACAAACATTTTACCTGGTTGTAAACGACCTTTAGAAACAATGGTAGCAGGATCTAAATCCAATACCCCTGCTTCAGAAGCCATAATTACGTGGTCATCAGAAGTCACCCAATAACGAGATGGACGTAAACCATTTCTATCAAGCGTAGCTCCGATCATTTTTCCATCCGTGAAGGAGATACTTGCAGGACCATCCCAAGGTTCCATCATGGCAGCATGGTACTCATAAAAATCCTTTTTGTATTTCTCCATGCTCTCATTGCCATCCCAAGCTTCTGGGATTAACATCATCATGACATGAGGTAACGAGCGACCTGTTAAATACAATAACTCAATGGCGTTATCTAAAATAGCTGAATCAGATTGTCCTAAGCTACAAACAGGAAGAATCATATCTAATTCTTCTTGTGTAAAGTATTTGCTTGAGAATAAAGCAGATTGCGCTTGCATCCATGATGAATTACCTTTTACCGTATTGATCTCTCCGTTGTGTGCTATAAAGCGGAACGGTTGAGCTAATTTCCATTCTGGGAATGTATTCGTCGAGAAACGCGAGTGTACTATGGCCAAAGCCGAAGTAAAATTCTCCTGGAATAAATCTAAGAAATAGCCTGGAACCTGCATTGTCGTTAACATACCCTTATAAATGATGGTACGACACGATAAAGAAGCGAAGTAAAACTTATTGTTTAATCCAGCAATGGTTTCGTTTAATAACTTAGAAACATATTGTCTAAAAACATATAGTTTACGCTCAAAATCAATTTCTGATGCACAATCGGCGGGTCTTTCAATAAATAATTGTTGAATTGACGGCTCTGCATTACCTGAATCAGCCCCTGTTATTTCCGAATTATCAACAGGCACTATTCTATAACCTAAGACTCGTAATCCTAATTTCTTAGTCTTACGCTCAATAACTTCTTTACATTCTTTGATTAACGTTTCGTCTTTAGGGAAAAATACCATACCTACCCCATAATTACCTAAGGAAGGTAAAGAGAAACCTAATGAGCTAGTTTCTTCTAGAAAAAATTCATGAGGTAGTTGAACAAGGACACCCGCGCCGTCACCTGAGTTAGGATCACATCCGCAAGCCCCTCTGTGATCCATGCGGATCAACATTTTAATTGAATCCTGAACAATGCGATGGGATTTTATACCTTTTAGACTGGCAACAAAGCCAATTCCACACGCATCATGTTCAAATTCTTTTCTGTACAAACCTACTTCATTCGGATTTCTCATAGGAAACTATAAATATTCTAATAATAATGATAACAAATTGAAAATAGCTAAGTGTGTTCAAAAAGCTATTTCAGGTAGATAATATACCTAATTTCAAATTTAATTAAAAATAAATTTGGCAAAACGATCTAAAGACAAAATATTCTTCTGAATTCAAAATATCAGAAATGCAAAACAAAAAATCTTGGTAAAATGCTATTCTAGTCGTAATCCTCTCCGTATGAATCTCCAAATTCGCTTTCTCCTTCCGTATCATCCTCATCTTGGAACTCATTTTCTAAGTCATTCAAGTAGATCGCATCGACTCCTTCTTGCACCGTATTAAGTAAGGTTAGATTCTCAATTTTCGCAGCATCTAATCTTTCAGCAATAGGTTCGTTTTTTGTAACGACTACAAATAAACCTCCTTCATTTGTACATATCTTAGTGCCTTTTCGGATAGCAGATACACCGTATCCATCTAGATCTGCTGTTTTAGAGAGATTAAGGATAATATTGGCATAGTCTTTCTTAAATAAAAGACGAATAGCATTTTCTAATTCCTCTGAATTTGTGGCCGATAATTGTTCAGCTTTCCAATCAATAACGGCATAACTCTCGTTTTGTTCGAGTTGAAATGAATTTACGTTAGACATTTTTTAAATACTGTATGGTGTTAGTGTAAATACGATTAGTTAAATCTTCTTGGGGTTCTTTTTTAAAGGTAAGACCTGTAATTTCTTCGAACAATAAAATGTAGCGTTCTGAAATTTGTTGTACAAATTCATCAGTAATTGTGGGGATGCTTTGCCCCTCTTTCCCCTGAAAACCATTGGCTATCAGCCATTCCCTAACAAATTCCTTAGATAATTGCTTTTGAGCTAATCCTTTTGCGAACAATTCTGCATAAGGTTCTTTATAGAAATAACGAGAGGAATCTGGTGTGTGAATTTCATCCATTAACATGACCTTCCCATTATACAAGCCAAATTCATACTTGGTATCCACTAAAATTAAATTCTTCTCTGAGGCCATCTCCTGTCCTCTTTGAAACAATTGATGTGTAATAGCACATAATTCATTCATATGTTCTTTAGAGACAATACCTTGTTGAATGATTGCTTCTACAGAAATATCTTCATCGTGACCCTCGCTAGCTTTTGTAGTGGGTGTAATTATTGGAGAAGGTAATTGTTGATTTTCTACTAGACCATCCGGTAAAGTTACCCCACAAACCTCACGTTTTCCTGATTTATATTCTCTCCAAAGATGACCTACCAAATACCCTCTAATGACCATTTCAATGGCAAATGGTTCGCATTTTAAACCAAATGCAGCATTAGGATCTGGTGTTGCTAATAGCCAATTCGGTACAATATCTGCCGTTTTCTGTAAAAAATAACTAGCAATTTGGTTTAACACCTGACCTTTATAAGGTATTAATTTAGGTAATACGACATCAAAAGCAGAGATGCGATCAGATGTTATCATTAATAAATGGTCTCCTATTCCGTATACGTCACGCACTTTTCCTTTATAAAAAGAGGTTTGATTAGGGAATTGATAAGGTGCTGGATTCATGGTTTGGCTAATTAGTAGATAAGATTTTTCTGCTTTTTCTTCATTAAATCAAGTAAAGATAAGGCTTCCTGCGTATTTATTTTTTGAGTTTGGCTGATCATTTGCGCCGAAGAGGATTGTTTCTTCAATTTATTCTGAGGAAAATTGATTGCGTACAATTCAAATGCTTTTACCAGTGTGTCGACATTCCCATTTTGGATGATGGATCTATGTAAATCTGCATAACCCTCCTTCGAATCACCATTCATAGCCATAAAATAACTGTATAGAATGTCATTATTGATACTTTGATCTTTGATTAAATTTCTTTTTGCCTGTTTTGTATTTCGATGCGTTTTTAATTCTAAAACAGCAATTAAATGCTCTATTTCGGGATTGGTGAAAATAGATGATTTTTGAATTTGTTTGGCATTATCCAAAGCTTGAGTATAGTGATGAGAAGCAATTTGCTTGTTCAATTGTCTTATTTGTGCATTATACTCCTCGGATGATTTAGAGAATAAACCATCGTAAAATAAAATGAAGAGATAAAACAAGGTAGAAAACATTTAGATCTTTATGGCTTTGGCTGTAAATACAATATCTATAAAAACTAAAATGAGTATTAAAATTACTAAATAAATTCGCACATAGGAGCTCTTAATCCAGCTGTTTAAGCTTTCTGAAGAAAAAATAGTAGATCTATTCGAATCAGTTGAAATGGACTGCCAATGGTGATTCGTCCATATAAATACGTCAAATTGATCCTCTTTTGGATGAGAAGGCAATGAATTCATTACTATCCGTTTCAGATGTACTTTCGTGGTTTCATTAGCCCGCTCTACTAAATTCAAAAATGAATCTCGATTTGTAGCGGGAATAATTTGGTAAAATTGAGTTTTACTTGGTTCATAAATAGATAAACTATAGGTGCTATTTTCTGGCATCTCTGATGCTTTTTCTACCAGGGAATTCCACGTTAAACTGGAACTATTGGAAGATATAACAAATAAAGTAGTTCCTAATTTAGAGCTCTCTACATCCTTATTTTGCTTGACACTAATAGTATATAAACAGAGGATAAGCAATGCTACAAGTAATAGAAATCTAAGTATGTATTTAAATACTAGGACTCTTGAGATTTGAAATACCTTCCCTCTCGCTACATAATATTTATAGGCAATGAGTAGCGAAGACCCTATAAATAAACCAAACAATAAAATACCTATTTCCTTTAAATTCATAAAAGGGGGTAAATTCAATTAAAATTAAATTGCTATTTTTACAATTCTATCAAAAATAGCATGGATATATTAAAAAGTAAGCGTCTCGATCACCTAAAATATGAAATTCGTGGACCGGTTTATGATAAAGCGTTAGCTCTTCAAAATCAGGGTTACAAGATTACTTCATTAAATATTGGTAATCCAGCCGCCTTTGGCTTTGAAACGCCTGATGAGATTGTCCATGATATTATCGTAAATATACGAAATGCGCAGGGATATGTTGATTCCCGTGGTTTATTTGCTGCACGTAAAGCAGTTATGCAGTATTACCAGAACTTAGGTGTAAAGAATATCTTAATGGAAGATATTTATATTGGTAATGGGGTAAGTGAGTTGATTTCTTTGGTGATGACTGCTTTGTTAAATACAGATGACGAAGTATTGATTCCCTCTCCTGATTATCCACTTTGGACTACTGTGGCAGGTCTAGCTGGCGGTATAGCTGTGCATTATACTTGTGATGAGACTCAAGATTGGGCTCCAGATCTTGCGGATATGGAAGCTAAAATTACATCCAAGACGAGAGCTATCGTTTTAATTAATCCCAATAACCCTACCGGAGCTGTCTATTCTAAAGAAACAGTTAAACAAGTAGTGGCTTTAGCAGCTAAACATCAATTAGTATTATTCGCAGATGAAATCTATGATAAGATTCTGTATGATGGGACTTCACATCATACCGCTGCAGGTTTATCGGATGATATTTTGATTATCACGATGGGTGGTTTGTCTAAAAATTACCGTGCGGCAGGTTTTAGAGGTGGGTGGATGATCTTAACAGGGGCAAAACACAAGGCAAAATCGTATATAGAAGGATTAAATTTCTTATTTAGTACCCGTTTATGTGCGAATGTGATTACTCAATATGGAATTCAAACAGCATTAGGGGGATATCAATCGATAAATGACCTAGTTGCTAAAGAAGGTCGTTTAAATCGACAAATGAACTTAGCCTATGAACGAATTAATGCCATTGATGGTGTTAGTGCCGTAAAGCCTAAAGGAGCCCTATATTTGTTTCCAAAGATAGATCTATCTAAGTTCAATTTTGAAGATGATAATCATTTTGTGATGTCTCTTTTAGAGGAACAAAAGATATTAGTGGTGGGAGGACAAGGATTTAATTTCAAAGAGAAGGATCATTTTAGAATAGTATTTCTTCCACATGTGGAGCAATTAGGTGTTGCCTTAGATAAAATTGCACTTCACTTTGAAAATTACCGCAAATGATATTTAACGAATTCTCCCGTAAGCAAAAGCTGTTTATATTCCTGTTTGGAGTATTCTTAACGAATGCGATTGTTGCGGAGATTATTGGTGTTAAAATTGTTAGTATTGAACGTACGTTAGGGTTTCCGCCGCTACATTGGTATACGCCTTGGGGAGATTTTTGGGACTTAAATCAAACAGCTGGTGCTTTAAACTGGCCTCTAGTTTTTATCACATCTGATATCATTAATGATTATTTTGGTAAAAAGGGAGTTCGATTTATTTCCTTTACTACTTCCCTATTCATCGCTTTTTCATTTCTTATCATTTATACGGCTACTTTGCTTGTCCCAGCTGATTTTTGGGTAGAGGTAAATAAGGGTTCTGAAAATTTTAATATAAATGCTGCTTTTGCCAGAATATTTCGTCAAGGATTGGGGATAATACTAGGTTCATTATCAGCGTTTTTAGTTAGCCAAATCATTGATGCCTTAGTTTTTGAAAAGATTAAATCACGAACAGGGTCGAAACATATCTGGTTAAGAGCTACGGGATCTACGCTGATATCGCAGTTAATTGATAGTGTATTGGTAATTGGGATTGCCTTCTATGCATTTGGCAATTGGACTTTTACACAATGGATGAATGTCTCTTTCAATAATTACTTCTATAAATTCTTCGTGGCCATCCTATTTACGCCTGTTTTATATCTAGCCCACTGGGCAATAGAGAAGTATTTAGCTAAGGATAAAGCGCTTTAGATTATCTGCAATGACTGCAGTTGATATTCCTACATTCAAGGATTCAGCTTCTCCAAAGGCTGGAATAGTGATTCGCTCATCCAAACTTTCCATAATTTCTTCTCGAATACCGTTTGATTCATTCCCTAAAATGATAAAACCTTTATTAGGAAACTGGTAGTGATGTATATTTTCACCATGTAGGACAGCTCCGATCTTTTTATATTCGCTGTGTGCTTTAAAGAATGATGGTAAATCGACATAGGTAAATTCGATACGGGAGAACGAACCCATGGTTGAGATGATTACTTTTGGATTATAAAACTCCGTACAATCGTCTGATAGAACCAATTGTTTAAATCCATACCAATCGCAAATACGAATAATCGTTCCCAAATTACCTGGATCGCGAATGCCATCAAGGACGATGGTGTAACGATCTTGAATTTTAAATGAAGGGAATTTCTTTTGTTGTACGACAGCAAGCCCTATTTGATTGTTGACAAGGGTACTTAACTTTTGGACATTTTCTTCCTCTAAAAGATAGATAGGCGCTTTTGATACTTGACTGATTTTATGGGCTAATGCTTGCTGACTCTCACAAATGACAAAAAAATCAACAACAAAGTCAGATTTGATTAATTCCAACAGAGACTTCTCCCCTTCCACTAAAAATAAATCATTCTCTTTTCTTCCTTTTTTAGAATGTAGGGAATTAATTAACTTTATTTGTTTATTAGTTAGCATCTCTTGAAAAATCAATCAATTATCGGTTTTATTATTATCAGTATTGGGCTCATTTCCTGTGGTCAATACCAATCCTTTGAGATCCCTAATCCAGTTATTAATCAAATAAACGTAACAGGTAATCGCCAGATACCTAAAGCAGAATTACGTGCAAATGTCATTGGCGTAAAGAATTCATATCGCAGATTACTCCCTGCAAAATTATACACTTATCTGGGCATTAAAAGGAAAAGAAAAGATTCTCTTGGAATTAAACCTAGTTTCATTCAATTCCTTAAGTCGCCTAATCCCACGTATAATCCTGTTTGGTTAGCTACCAATACGACACAAATTCAACGATATTATAGGGAGAATGGCTTTTTGAAGGCCCATATTCAATCTAATATAGATACAATTGGGCAATTGGTCAATGTCACTTTTGCCATTGATGAGGGAGAGGCCAGTTATTTTACCAAACAAGATTCTATATCGGTAGACAATCCTATTTTAGCGGAACATGTGAGCTCTTATTTGAAAGAAAATAGTGTTATTAGACCGATGGGACGATTACAATTATCCTTGCTAAAGAAAGAAAAGGAGCAATTAAGTCATCATCTACGTAATGAAGGTTATTACTATTTTTCGCCAGATGCAGTGGGTATACGGTTAAATGATGTAAAGGATTCCACGCTTCAACGCATTTCACTTTACTATAAAATACCAGAATTTAAGAATCATTTTGCAATTGCTAATTATGATCGCCTGTATCGGATTGGATTGCCTGAATTTAGCATTTCTGATCCCTATGGTAATCCGGCAATTCATCCTCCAATAAAGGGTTTGACTAAATTGATTAATCTAAAGGAGGATGATTTGTATTCTGTCGATTTATTTAATCAAAGTTTAAAGAATATTTACCTTACTGATCAATTTAAGACGGTTTCTATTCGATTTGATACGACTAGAACAAGGCTATTTCCTAAAATTGAATTGTTCCAAAACGAGAAATATAATTTTAGTTCTGAATTAGGAGGAAGTGTATTTAGGGGGATTCCAGGCCCATTTTTAACGAATTCTTTTAAAATAAGACGCTTATTCTCGAGCTTAGATTACTTTGATTTTTCTACACGTATTGGTTATGAGGCCCAATCTGGTTTTATTAATACGAACGATACGAGGAATAATTTAGAATTAAACGTCTCCGCTTCCATCAACTTCCCTTCACTCTATTTACCTAAGGCGATGGTAGGTAAATTAGGTTCCTATTATGGGGCAAAAACATCTGTGGGAGTGGGATTTGATTTTATTAATCGTCCAGAGTACCAAAGAACAAATGTAAACCTGTTCCAACGTTATACCTGGCAAAATAGTGAGTACAGCTTCTTTACGTTCTCCTTGGTCAATCTCAACTTATTAAATACGATTTATCCGGAAACGGCCACTTCTGATGCCTTTAAGACCTATTTAGAGGAACTTAAAATTAAAGGAAATAATCTCTACCGAAGCTTTAATCCCAGTTTTGTAAGTAGCATCTCATTCCAATACGTATACCGAGATTTACTTCCGAGTAACGAACTGAAAAATGGAAAAATATTCCAAATAGGTCTAGAATCGGGTGGTACTACATTGAACCTTTTGCCTAATCACAAATTTAGTTTTGTGACAGACCTCTTAAATAGTGGACAGGATATTCAATTTTACCGTTTCTTACGTTTGAATTTAGATTACCGGAAATATAAGATGTTAGGTCGTAATCAGAAATCACAAATTGCTTTTAAACTCGTAGGTGGAATCGCGTATGCTTATGGCGATGAAAACGATTATCAATTACCTTATGAAAAGAACTTCTTTATTGGTGGCCCATCCAGTTTAAGAGCTTGGAAGCCAAGACGTTTAGGACCAGGTTCTTATGTTTCCTCCTCTAATTTAGTAGAACAGCCGGGAAGCATTTTACTAGAATCCTCATTAGAATATCGATTTAAATTATTCCCCTTATTTGGTCAAATGAATGGAGCTTTCTTCATTGATGCAGGTAATGTCTGGAATATGACACAGGGGAATACGGATCCTAGTACTCAATTTCATTTGAGTGATTTCTATAATCAGATTGCGGTAGGTACAGGTTTTGGGCTTCGTTGGGATTTCGATTTCTTTTTATTGCGACTTGACTTAGCTACGAAAGTTATTAATCCGGCTAACCCAGTAAATCAAAAATGGGTTCTGCCACAAACTTCTTTCGAAGGAGGACAAAACCCAATTGAGTTTAACATTGGTATTGGCTATCCTTTTTAAGGACTATTTACGTGCCATTACTTTCATTGCTTTTGCTACGATAGCTTCCGCATTTAATCCATATTTCTCCATTAATTCGGCAGGCTTTCCTGATTCGCCGAAAGAATCATTTACCCCTACGAACTCCATTGGTGTAGGATGATTCATAGCCAAATATTGAGCAACAGAATCACCTAATCCACCATTGTACTGGTGTTCTTCAGCCGTAACCATGCAACCTGTCTTCTTAACAGAAGCTAAGATGGCTTGAACATCTAATGGTTTAATCGTGTGGATATTGATCACCTCAGCTTTAATACCTTTTTCTAATAATGCTTCAGCCGCTTGAATGGCTTCCCATACTAAGTGTCCAGTTGCTAAAATCGTTACATCAGTTCCTTCTACTAAATGTAAGGCTTTACCGATTTCAAATTTCTGATCTTCAGGTGTAAATACTGGAACGACCGGACGACCAAAACGTAAATATACCGGACCTTCATAATCTGCAATGGCAATTGTTGCAGCCTTTGTTTGGTTGTAATCACAAGGATTGATTACTACCATACCTGGTAACATCTTCATTAAGCCAATATCTTCCAAAATCTGGTGCGTTGCTCCATCCTCTCCTAGTGTTAAACCTGCGTGTGAACAACAGATCTTTACGTTCTTTCCAGAATAAGCTACTGATTGACGGATTTGGTCGTAAACACGACCCGTTCCAAAGTTTGCAAAGGTCGTTGCGAAAGGAATGAAACCGCCTAATGTTAAACCTGCTGAGATACCAATCATGTTCGCTTCTGCGATACCTGTTTGGAAAAACCGTTCAGGGCTATTTTTGATAAATCCTTCTAATTTCAATGAACCAATCAAATCAGCGCATAATGCGACCACTTTAGGGTTATGCTGACTTAAATACTCCATACCAGCTCCAAAACCCGAGCGTGTATCCTTTTTTGTTTCGTAGGTAAATAATGCCATTTCTCTATTATTAATAATCGCCTAAAGTTTCTTCTAATTGCGCTAACGCGTCTTGTAATTGTTGGTCGTTTGGTGCTACACCATGCCATTTATGAGAATACATCATAAAATCTACACCAGCGCCCATTTCCGTCTTCATGATAATCATGATAGGAGATCCTTTTCCTAATTCAGCTTTGGCCTTATTCAATGTATTTTGAATATCCTCTGCATTATTTCCGTCCATACGCATCACATTCCAACCGAATGCTTTGTATTTCGCTTCTAAATCACGGTTACTCATTACCTTCTCTGTAGGACCATCGATTTGCTGGCCATTTTCATCAATGAAAGCAATCAAATTGTCCACCTTGTGATGAGGAGCATACATCGCAGCTTCCCATACTTGGCCTTCATTTTGTTCACCATCACCCATCAAACAGAAGACAGTTGATTTGTCACCATTCAATTTCTTAGCTTGAGCAGCTCCGATGGCCACGCTAAGACCTTGTCCTAAAGAACCTGACGCAATACGAATACCTTCTAGGTACTCGTGTGGCGTAGGGTGTCCTTGAAGACGCGTATCTATTTTTCTAAACGAAGCTAATTCAGCCGTAGGGAAATAACCACGACGAGCTAACACGCTGTAGATTAATGGAGAAATGTGGCCATTCGATAAGAAGAATAAATCCTCATTAGTACCATCCATATCAAACACGACTTTTCCTGCAGCATCTGTTTTCAGATTCATGGTGCTAAAATACAGATCCACTAAAAGATCTGTACAACCTAATGATCCACCTGGGTGACCGGATTGGCAACCGTGAACCATTCTTAAAATGTCTCTACGTACTTGAGAGCTGATTTTTTGTATTTCTTGTGTTTGCATGGTATGTGATTAGTGAATTTGAGAACTGTGGTTCTTTGTATCCACTTTTTCGATAATATCTGTAATAATTCCTTTTTCGTCTATAATAAAAGTAGTTCTAGCTACTCCCATATATTGCTTGCCGTACATCGATTTCTCTACCCAAACGCCAAAAGCTTCCGCTAATTGATGCTCAGGATCAGATAAAAGAGGGAAAGCTAAATGGTATTTTGCTTTAAACTTTGTGTGAGAAGCATTGCTATCAATACTCACTCCTACTACCTGAAAACCTTTGTCTTGAAGTGCTTCTAAATTTTCATTTAAATTGCAGGCCTGAGCGGTGCAACCAGGTGTATTATCTTTTGGATAAAAATACAAGACTATTTTCTTTCCACTCGGGATAGCAAAATTATTTCCGTCAGAGTCCACCATTGAAATGGTAGGAGCTGCATTACCTATTTGTAGTTTCATATTATGATATAGCTAATTCAAATAAGGGAGCACCTTCTAAAGCCCCAGTTAATACATCTCCAATGGCTAGAGGACCCACACCCGCAGGCGTACCGGTAAAAATATAATCACCTGTCTTTAGCGTAAAATACTTGGAGACTTCTTCAATCAACTCAGCGACATTCCAAATCATCAATTCAGAATTTCCGTCTTGAACCAATGTTCCGTTTTTGTGTAAAGTGAAATGAATGGGATTGGCTAAAATAGCCGGATCAAAAGGTTGCATAGTACTCACAAAGGCTGAACCATTAAATGCTTTAGCCTTTTCCCAAGGAAGTCCTTTTTCTTTTAATTTGCTCTGTACATCTCTGGCAGTAAAGTCAATACCTAATCCGTAAGAATCAATGTACTTGTGAGCAAATTTTGCTTCTATATTTTTGCCCACTTTGCCTATCCTAAATACTAACTCTAGTTCGTAATGAACGTCAGAGGAGAATTTAGGATAGTAAAAGTGACTATTTGCATCTAATAAAGCCGTATCCGGCTTTAAGAAGACCACCGGTTCCGTAGGTCTTTCATTCGATAATTCTGTAATATGATCTACGTAATTTCGACCGATGCAAATAATTTTCATGGCTTATTTCAATACTTCTGATACTAAACGAGCAGCATCTTTTAATAAAACAGCTGAGAATACTTTCAAGCCCGAGTTATTAATAATGGCAGCACCTTCTTCTGCATTGGTCCCTTGAAGACGAACAATAATTGGGATATTGATCTCACCAATGTTTTTGTAGGCTTCTACTACCCCATTTGCAACACGATCACAACGAACGATACCACCGAAGATATTAATCAAGATTGCTTTAACATTAGGGTCTTGTAGGATAATGCGGAAACCAGCTTCCACCGTTTTTGCGTTTGCTCCACCCCCTACATCAAGGAAGTTAGCGGGATCTCCACCAGATAATTTAATAATATCCATAGTAGCCATCGCTAAACCAGCTCCGTTTACCATGCAACCTACGTTACCATCTAATTTAACGTAATTCAAATCATTTTCAGATGCTTCTACTTCTAATGGATCTTCTTCTTCGATATCACGTAAAACCGCTAAGTCTTTGTGACGGAATAAAGCGTTATCATCTAAGTTCACTTTAGCATCTACTGCTAAGATTTTATCATCAGATGTCTTCAACACGGGGTTGATTTCAAACATGGATGAATCAGTCTCTACATAAGCGCGGTATAAAGATTGGATGAATTTAACCATCTCTTTCAAAGCTGCCCCGCTTAAACCTAAAGCAAAAGCTACTTTACGTGCTTGAAAGTCTTGAAGACCTACACGTGGATCAATCCATTCTTTGATAATCTTTTCAGGGCTATGCTCAGCCACTTCTTCGATATCCATACCACCTTCTGTACTTGCCATGATTACATTGCAAGCCTTCGCACGGTCTAATAAGATTGATAAATAGTATTCTTTTGGCTCTGAATCTCCTGGATAATATACATCCTCAGAAATTAATACCTTGTTTACTTTCTTTCCTTCAGGACCAGTTTGATGCGTAATCAATTGCATTCCCAAAATTTGAGAAACGCGCTCTTTTACTTCATCTAAGTTTTTAGCTAGTTTAACACCGCCCCCTTTTCCACGGCCACCCGCATGAATTTGAGCTTTAACAACAAACCATCCTGTACCCGTCTGAGCCTTTAATTGCTCAGCCGCTGAAATAGCGTTGTCAACAGAGTCAATCACAATTCCTTCTTGAATGCGCACTCCGTAACCTTTTAAGATTTCTTTCGCTTGATATTCGTGAATATTCATTTAGTAAAATTTTAATTTCGTGAAATTACTATTTATTTGCGTAAATATTAAATAACCGCTCATTCATTAGTATTTTCTAAAAAAAAGACAAAAAAATGTTAGAATTAAAAAATATTTCCAAAAGTTATGGAACACAATTAATTCTAGACACTATCTCTTTACAAGTTAAAGAGTCTGAAATGGTTAGTATTTTAGGTCCATCTGGATCTGGTAAAAGCACGTTACTTCAGATCATTGGCCTATTAATGAAAGCAGATTCAGGCCAGATTTACTTAGACGGAATTGATTATGCTGCGCTTTCAGATAAGGATCAGGCAACATTCCGGAATCAAAAGCTAGGTTTCGTTTTTCAGTTTCATAATTTGTTAGGAGAATTTACTTGTGAAGAAAACATCAAGTTCCCCCTATTTATCAAGGGAAATAAGTTAAATGAATCCGATTTGGAGCTGTTTGATAAAATCGTCCAGACCTTAGGAATACAGCCCATCCTTCAAAAATTACCCTCACAGATCTCCGGTGGAGAACAACAACGTGTGGCCGTTGCAAGAGCTTTGATTAATCGCCCTACCCTTCTTTTAGCAGACGAACCTACCGGGAACTTGGATAATAAAAATGCGGAAAACCTGTATGAGTTGTTTGTTGAGCTAAAAGCGGTTTGGCAACAACGAATCATCATGGTAACCCATAACGAGAAATTGACCTCGCATTCAGATCAAGTTATTTATCTAAATTCCGGTAGAATCGAATAGAATTACTGCCAAAATGTCATAAATTTGCAATCTAAATTTCATTGATTGTAAAATGCAAGATTTAAAAGTACTGACAAAGGAAGAGAAAGAGGGTTTGGATGTTCCGAGAATTTCGGAGGATCAGGTGGCAGAGAATTCTTTTGGAAAAAAGGTCTATATCGAAAGTTATGGCTGTCAAATGAATTTTGCAGATTCAGAAGTCGTCACTTCCATCCTACAAGAAAACGGTTACGTTACAACGTCAAACGTCAAAGAAGCACATACAATCTTATTGAACACCTGCGCGATTCGCGAGAATGCGGAACATAAGATTCGCCATCGCTTGCAAGTATTCACTCATTTGAAAGCGAAGAATCCTGCTTTAACTGTAGGTATTTTGGGTTGTATGGCTGAGCGCTTGAAAACTAAGTTGATCGATGAGGAAAAGATCGTAGATCTAGTGGCTGGGCCTGATGCCTACCGTGATCTACCTGCCTTATTAGATGAAGTATCAGATGGCCAAAAAGCCATTAACGTTTTTCTTTCTCGTGAGGAGACTTATGGTAACATTGAACCTGTTCGCCTTAACTCTAATGGAGTAACAGCCATGGTCAGTATTATGCGTGGTTGTGATAACATGTGTACTTTCTGCGTTGTTCCCTACACCAGAGGTCGTGAAAGATCACGTGATTTACCATCAATTATCGCAGAATGCGAGAATTTATTCCAGCAAGGATACCGCGAAGTAACTTTATTAGGACAAAACGTAGACTCCTATAAATGGACATCTGAAGAGGGGCAATTAGTTAATTTTGCCCAATTACTTGAAGCGGTTGCTTTAGTTAATCCTTTATTGCGTGTTCGTTTTTCCACTTCTCATCCAAAAGATATCACTGACGAAGTATTGTATACGATGAAGAAGCACGATAATATCTGTAAAAACATTCACCTGCCCGCTCAGAGTGGAAGTAATCGCATTTTGGAATTAATGAAGCGCTCATATACTCGAGAATGGTATTTAGATCGAATTAAGTCTATAAGAAACATCTTAGGTGAAGAATGTGGGATTTCCCAAGATATGATTGCTGGATTCTGTACAGAAACCGAGGAAGATCATCAGGATACGTTGTCTTTGTTAGCTGAAGTAGAATATGATTTTGGTTATATGTTTGCTTATTCTGAGCGTCCAGGCACACCGGCTGAAAAGAAATTGATAGACGATGTTCCCGAGGATGTTAAAATGCGTCGTTTGCAGGAAATCATTGATTTGCAGCGTATCCATTCTGCCAAACGCAATGAAATGTGGGTAGGAAGAAAGGTACAAGTATTAGTAGAGGGTGATTCAAAGAAATCGAAACTACACCATTTTGGCAAAATAGATTCGAATAAAGTAGTCGTATTCCCTAAAGGAAGCGAAGTTAAAGGAGATTATGTATTTGTTAATATAACTCATTGTACATCAGGAACTTTATTAGGTGAATTATGTTAGATAATAGTCATCTTGCGAGTATAAAAGCCCGCTTTGGAATCATTGGAAACGCTCCTGCACTATTGCGTGCCATTTCTGTAGCAGAGCAAGTAGCTGCGACAGATATGACCGTATTAATTACGGGAGAAAGTGGATCGGGTAAAGAATCCTTTTCCAAAATTATTCACTCGCTTTCTAAGCGAAAGCACGGAGCTTTTATTGCCGTAAACTGTGGTGCGATTCCTGAAGGAACGATTGATTCTGAATTGTTCGGACACGAGAAAGGGTCATTTACAGGTGCTATCGAAGCCCGTAAAGGATATTTTGAAGTGACGGATGGTGGAACCATCTTTTTAGATGAAATTGCCGAAATGCCCTTGGGAACTCAAGCTCGCTTATTGCGTGTTTTAGAGAATGGGGAATTTTACCGTGTAGGTTCTTCCAAAGTGCAAAAAACCAATGCACGCGTCGTTGCTGCCACAAATCTTAACTTGCAGCAGGCGATTGAAAAAGGGAAATTTAGAGAAGATTTATACTATCGTTTAAGTACCGTGCCTATTTACGTTCCACCCTTACGGGAACGAGGTGATGATATTGAATTACTGTTTAGAAAATTCACTACTGATTTTTCAGAGTCACACCGGGTGAAGCCTATTATGTTAACGAAGGAAGCGAAAGATTTACTTCAAAAACAGCGTTTTCCAGGTAATATCCGTCAATTAAAAAACCTCGCAGAACAAATTTCAGTCCTGGAACTAGGTGATCGAATTATTGATGAGTTGCAACTACAGTATTATTTGGACTTCAACGAACCCAAATTAGGTAATTCGGTTGTGAAATCTGATGCATTTTCCGGACCCGAGGGAATGAATGAACGGGAAATTTTGTATAAAATCTTGTTCGATTTAAAGCGAGATGTGACAGAATTGAAAAAGATCTTATTGAAAGTAGTGGAATCTGATCAGTCCAAAGCCTACGAGATTCTGCACGATAATATGGCCATATTTGAAGATGTTAGAAATCAAGTGGAAGTGAGTAACCCTCCTGCCGGATTATCCTTACCTATTCACGAACAAGAAGAGACCAAGTTTACTGAGGAGCCCATTGATTCCAATTATGAAGAGATCATCTTGCCTGCTAATGATGTTACCTTATCTTTGGAAAAACAAGAGAAGGAAATCATCATTCGTGCGTTAAAGAAAAACAAGAATAAACGTAAGTATGCAGCAAAAGATTTAGGTATCTCTGAGCGTACTTTATATCGTAAAATCAAGCAATATGATTTGGAAGAACTGGATTAATCTTTGTGTTATTATTGCGTCCTTTATTGGATTATCTTCTTGTTATAGCTTCAAAGGGGCAAGTTTAGATCCTAATTTGAAGACTATTCAAGTAAGCAATATTCGTATGGAAACAGCCGGTGGCCCAGCGAATCTTAGTTTGGAGATTAATGAGAAACTAAAAGAATATTTTCAACGCAATACTTCGTTA
This sequence comes from Aquirufa lenticrescens, assembly GCF_019916085.1. Lineage (NCBI taxonomy): Bacteria > Pseudomonadati > Bacteroidota > Cytophagia > Cytophagales > Flectobacillaceae > Aquirufa > Aquirufa lenticrescens. The sequence continues at coordinate 2,362,146 of NZ_CP049834.1, forward strand.
AAAATTAATAATAAAAATCCTGATTTATTAATTGAAGGAAGTATTACAGGATACGAATTAACCCCACAAGCACCTACTGGGGATGACAAGGCCGGATTAAACCGCATAACCTTACGAGTTCAATTTCGGTTAACAAATCGATTGGATGAGGACAAAAACTTCGAACAAGAATTCTCCTTTTATCAGGATTTTCCGCAGAGTCAAACGTTGACCCAAGTAGAAAAGGCCTTAATTCCTAAATTAGTCGATCAAATTATTTTAGATTTGTTTAACAAAATAGCTGGAGACTGGTAATATGGAAACTTCAAAAGCACAAAAGCTTTGGTTCTTATTGAACAAAATTGAACGTACAGATCAATCTGAGCTAAATCAGGACAAATTGCTTTACCCCTATTTCTACTTATTACATTGGAATGAACGTTTTTCTATTTTGAAGCAACAGAAAATAGCGCTTCAATCCTCTCAACGTAAACAGTATTTTCACTCTATCTTTGATATTTCAGATGAACAAGTTGAAATTACGGAACCAATTCCTGCTGAAGAGATCAAAGCTTTACAAGATTCGTTAATTGATCAATTTATTTTGAATCAACCTACTCTTGCAAAACCGAAGAGATCAGAGCTAGATGATGCTCCACAAGAAGATTTGTCAGCTGTTGAATTCAGCCTTCCTGTTTCAGAGACGGTTGCTATTCTATTAACTAAGCAGGGTAAATATTTACAAGCGATTGAATTATATGAGAAGTTAAGTTTGATTAAACCTGAAAAAAGGCTTTACTTTGCAACTCGAATTTTAGAATTACAAAATTTACTAACAGAATAAATATGTTTACTTTATTAATTTCTTTGATTATTATCTTCTCCGCGCTTTTAGTAGTGCTTATTTTAGTACAAAATCCTAAAGGCGGTGGTATTAGTGGAGAGTTTTCATCTTCAGGTGCCACACAAATGTTTGGTGTTCAAAAGACAGGAGATTTAGTAGAACAATTAACTTGGGGTTTTTCTATTGCCATTTTGGTATTAGTATTAGTAACTAATTTCACCTTGTCAGATACTAAAGAAACAAGTACTTCAGTAAACGTAGAAAAAGCAGCTACTAAAACGGTACCTGTTGCTCCAGCTCCTGTAGTGCCTAAGCAATAGAATTTACCTACTTATAACTTACTAATACTGCCAAAATTTCAGCAATGAGTTTTGGCATTATTATTGTATAAGCCTTTGTACCATGTTCGCATGGATGTATAATCTCTAATTTAAAAATTAAATTTATAACACATGTCAAATTTAAGTATTAAGCCCTTAGCGGATCGGGTTGTTGTAGAACCAGCTCAAGCTGAAGAAAAAACAGCATTTGGTATTATTATTCCTGACACAGCGAAAGAGAAACCACAAAAAGGAACAATCGTAGCGGTGGGAAATGGAAAGAAAGACGAGCCTATTACTGTTAAAGTAGGTGATTCTGTTTTGTACGGAAAATACTCAGGTACAGAAATCACTATTGACGGTAAAGATTACCTAATCATGCGTGAGTCTGACATTTTTGCAGTTTTATAATTTTAACACAACATTAATTACAAAATCATATGGCAAAGGAACTATTTTTCGATAGCGAAGCTCGCGAAAAGATGAAGAGAGGGGTTGATACCCTTGCAAATGCAGTTAAAGTAACTTTGGGACCTAAAGGTCGTAACGTTATCATTGATAAGAAATTTGGATCTCCTTCTATTACTAAAGATGGTGTATCTGTAGCAAAGGAAATTGAATTAGAGGACGCTGTGGAAAACATGGGTGCTCAATTAGTGAAGGAAGTTGCTTCTAAAACGGCTGATCAAGCGGGTGATGGTACAACAACTGCCACTGTATTAGCTCAGTCCATCTACACAATTGGTTCTAAAAACGTAGCTGCTGGTGCAAATCCAATGGATTTGAAACGCGGTATCGAAAAAGCAGTAGATGCTATCGTTGCTGATTTGAAAAAACAATCTCGCGCGATCACTACTTCTAAAGAAATCGCTCAAGTAGCAACCATCTCAGCAAACAACGATTCTGAAATTGGAACGATGATTTCTTCAGCAATGGAGAAAGTAGGTCGTGAAGGTGTAATTACCGTAGAAGAAGCTCGTGGTACTGAAACCGAAGTGAAGACGGTAGAAGGTATGCAGTTTGACCGTGGTTATTTATCTGCTTATTTTGTTACGAACACAGACAAAATGGAAGTGGAATTAGAAAAACCATTCATTTTGATTTCTGAGAAGAAAGTTTCTTCAATGAAAGAATTACTTCCTGTTTTAGAGGCAGTAGCACAAACTGGTCGTCCCCTATTAATCATCTCTGAAGATGTAGATGGTGAGGCTTTAGCTACCCTAGTTGTTAACAAAATGCGCGGAGCATTGAAAGTGGCTGCTGTTAAAGCTCCAGGTTTCGGTGATCGTCGTAAAGCAATGTTAGAAGATATCGCCATCTTAACTGGTGGTACCGTTATCGCAGAAGAAAGAGGTTTCAAACTAGAAAATGCTACCATCGAATATTTAGGTCAAGCTGAGAAAGTAATCATTGACAAAGACAATACGACTATTGTAAATGGAGCTGGATCGAAAGACAATATTGAAAATCGCGTGAATCAGATCAAAGCTCAAATTGAGAATACGACATCTGATTATGATCGTGAGAAATTACAAGAGCGTTTAGCTAAATTATCTGGTGGTGTGGCTATTCTTTACATCGGTGCTGCTACAGAAGTAGAGATGAAAGAGAAGAAAGACCGCGTTGATGATGCTTTACACGCTACGCGTGCCGCTGTGGAAGAAGGTATCGTAGCTGGTGGTGGTGTGGCACTTATTCGTGCGATCCAATCATTAGATAAATTAAAAGGCGATAACGAAGACCAATTAACTGGTATCAACATCATCCGTCAAGCGGTTGAATCTCCATTAAGAACGATTGTATCGAATGCAGGTGGTGAGGGTTCTGTAGTTATCAATGCAGTGAAAGCAGGGAAAGATGATTTCGGTTACAATGCACGCGAAGATAAATATGAAAATATGATCGCAGCGGGTATCATTGACCCTACTAAAGTGACTCGTTTAGCATTGGAAAATGCAGCGTCTATCGCAGGCTTGTTGTTAACAACGGAATGTGTGATTGCTGATAAACCGGCTAACGAACCAGCTCATGGACATGGCCCAGGTGGCGGTGGAATGGGTGGAATGATGTAATTTTAATTAGATTAATCCTTGAAAACTCCCCATATTTGGGGAGTTTTTTTTTGAATAATAAAGTATGAAAAGAATTGCCATAGATATGGATGACGTTTTGGCGAAAACCACACACGTCATTATTGATCGAATTAATCAAATTGTCAATAAAGAGTATAGCTACGAAGAACTTTTATCAGGAAGTACGTCCATAAAGGAAGAGTTTTATGCTCATTATTTAGCTAATAACTCTTTTTTGTGGGAACCAGGTTTTTTTGAACATATTCCCGTAAATGAGGATGCTATAGAAGTGGTAAGAAAATTAACGGAACGCTATGAAGTATTTATTGTTTCAGCGGCTACAGAATTCCCTAATTCCTTAAAAGAGAAATTAACATGGATGGAAAAGTATTTTCCATTTATTACTTGGAGGCATATTGTTTTTTGTGGACACAAACATATGATTCAAGCAGATTACCTCATAGATGATCATGAAAAGAATTTACATACTTTTACGGGAACACCTCTCCTTTTTACTGCACCGCATAATCTGCATATAAACGATTTAAAGCGAGTGAATGATTGGAAAGAAGTAGAGAAATTACTGTTGGATTAATGAAGAAAGCGCGATTTAGTATTGGTATTTTATTTTTTATATGTGGATTAAATTTTGCCACTTGGGCAACGCGTATTCCGGATTTCAAATCCTTTTTAGGGCTTTCTGATGCACAATTAGGAACGGTTTTGATGGGTCTTCCCATAGGATCCTTGGTTTCTTTACCTATAGCCGGCTGGTTATTAACTAAATATGCTTCTCGATGGATATGTATCATTGCGGTAGCCATGTATGTGATAGTCATTCCTAGCCTCAGTCTATTGAGTTCTCCCATAGCCTTATTTGCGGGACTTTTCTTTTTTGGTATGGCTGGAGATATTATGAATATAGCCATGAATACCCAAGTTGTTAGTTTAGAGGCAAAAATGAACAAGATTATTATGTCTTCTTTTCATGCCGTTTTTTCCATTGGATTAATGGCTGGGGCATTTTTAGGAGGAATTTTGGAGAAAGAAAACTTCAGCACAACAGAACATTTTAGTTTAGTAGCCTTATCGAATATTTTGTTAATTCCTTTCAGCTTTCCGAATCTACTAACAGATAAGCCTGTGCAAGATGAATCTAAACCAAAGTCATCCATTTTAAATTTAGGTCCTTATTTAATCACCTTATCTTTTATTGCCTTTTGTGGGATGTTATGTGAGGGAGCCATGGCAGATTGGATTTCGTTATATTTTAAGGAATACATTCCTAATTCACCCTTCCCCATTACGATTGGATTTTCATTTTTTGCCGCAGCGATGGTTTTAGGTCGGTTTATTGGCGATACCATATCCTTAAAATACGGGGTATCTACCATTCTAATTTTAAATGGAATATTGCTTGGTTTAGGTATGTTATTAACACTTCTTTTCCCCTCTATCTACCTTAAAATAGCGGGTTGTTTTATTACTGGCATTGGTATTTCCACGATAGTACCTTTAATCTATTCACAAGCTGGAAATCAGAAAGAGATTATGCCCTCCATTGCGATTGCTGGGGTTTCAACAATTGCCTATGTAGGATTTTTATTAGGACCCGTTCTAATTGGTTATTTATCAGACTTTGTAGGCTTAGATAAAGCCTTATTTTTGCTTGTTATTCTTGGATTTTTAGCTGCTTTTATATCCAAAACTTGGGCCAATTCTAAATGATCATTGAATACCGCAAACCTTCCGATGCATTAGCGCCATTTGTGGACCATTTATGGGAAAAGCAGGTGGATGTTTCTGGAATTATACCTTATGATATTGAAACGATATTTCCAGAGGATCAAACTGTATTGACTTATTCATTTGGTAAGGATTACTATCGTTCACATGCCAATACTGACGATTTTAAACCGATTAATGGCATTCAATTGGAAGGATTGCATCAAGCTCCTAATTTTTATAAGCACCAACCCGGTATACATATTTTTGGTGTAAAGTTCCGTGTTGGTGGATTGTTTGCGTTTTTGCCAACTGCTATCTCTGCTACAAACAATATCAGTACAGAGGCTTCCATACTTTTTCAAGAATTACCAGCTCTAAATCAGGAAATGAGTTTTAATGAACGATGCGAGCTAATGGAGGCTTATCTATTAAGTCATTTGATAGAGAAACAGGCCAAAAAGTATTTGAAATTATTACTGATGCTTCAAGATTTAGAAGGTGATTCAAATACCCTTCAAAGTTCCTATAAAACGCTATCTCGTTTGTTTCAGGAAGTTATTGGTATTAGTCCAAAGGAATACGTCCAAATTAAGAGAATCAATCAATCCCTCGCCTTATTTGCGTCATCGAAAGATATAAAAAGCCAAGACTTGGCTGATCAGCTAGGCTACTATGATTCTGCTCATTTTATCAATGAGTTTAAAAAATATACGGGTAAAACACCAAAAAATTTAAAAAATAGTCTGTTTGATATGAAGGAATCTGAATTCATTGATGAGTTCAAACAGTACATTTCTCCTGAGCATTTGCTTCATTATACATCGATTTTTCATAAGAATTCATAATTGTCCTTTTTTTACAATTTATATCCCATAAAATTTTCTAAATTTTGTGTGGAACAAATATCACTATGAATAAACATGTTATTTTCTGGTCTATTACGGTAGGTTTAGGCGGTCTTCTTTTTGGAATGGACGTTGCTGTTATTTCTGGCGCGGAACTTGCCATTCAACAGTTGTGGCAGTTAGACTCATTCACACACGGCTTAGCTATTGCAGCTGCTTTGTATGGTACGGTTATTGGAGCTGCGTTGGGTGGAATTCCTGCGGATTTATTTGGAAGAAAAAAGACGTTATTTTGGATAGGTCTTAGCTTTTTTATCTCTTCTATAGGTGCAGCAATAGCGCCAGACGTTAATTTATTTATGTTATTCCGTTTCTTAGGTGGCCTTGGTATTGGTGCTTCATCTGTAGTAGCCCCTATTTATATTTCAGAAATTGCCCCAGCGAAGCACAGAGGAAAATTAGTTATTTCATTTCAACTCAATATCGTATTAGGTATTTTGATTGCCTATGTGTCTAATTACTTTATCCAGGGAATGGAGAATGATTGGCGCATTATGTTAGGTGTTGTATCACTTCCTTCCCTTTTATTCTCTATTTTAATTTTATTGACTCCTGAAACACCTCAGTTTTTATTATTAAAGCGGAATGATTTAGCAGGTGCTCGTAAGGTTTTAGAATTAGCGGATCCAAACCCAGAAGAAACAATTCAACGTATTCAAAATAATGCCAAACAAAGCACTGATAAAGAACGTTTGTTCTCTGGTAAGTTTTTATGGCCTTTAACGCTAGCTTTTTTGTTTGCGTTCTTCAATCAAATGTCTGGAATTAACGCTATTATCTATTATGCGCCTAGAATCTATGAATTAACGGGTTTAGGAAAAGAAAGTGCCTTATTATCAACTGCAGGAATCGGTATTGCGAATTTGTTATTTACGTTGTTAGGTTGGTATTTAATAGATCGCGTGGGCCGACGAATTTTAATGTTCATAGGTTCTGTAGGCTATATTATAACCCTTAGTTTAATTGCGTACGCCTTTTATACTGAAGTGTATACGTTCGTCCCTATTTATATATTTGCCTTTATTGCCTCTCACGCAATAGGTCAAGGATCTGTTATTTGGGTATTTATTTCTGAGATATTTCCAAATTCAGTTAGAGCTTCAGGTATGGCTTGGGGATCATTAACCCACTGGGTATTTGCAGCATTAGTTGCTAATTTCTTTCCGTTGTTTACGGAAAGTTATGGTGGGACATTAATCTTTGGCTTTTTTGCGGTGATGATGGTGGCACAGTTAGCCTATGTGGCTTTCATGATGCCAGAAACCAAAGGCGCTAATTTAGAAGATATTGAAAAGCAAGTAATTATGCATTAATTGTATTCTTATGATATATTTCGATCCCAACAGTAGCAAACCGAAGTACCAGCAATTAATTGACGGTATCATCGATGGAATTAATTCCGGCTTATTAGAGCATGGTAAGCAATTGCCATCTATTAACAAAGTGGCTAGTGAATTCAACATGGCTCGTATGACCGTGACGAAGGCTTATGATGATTTGCGTGAAAAAGGATTGATTAGTTCCCATCATGGAAAGGGATTTTATGTGTCCAGTACAAACACAAAAAATGCTTTACGCGTTTTTATTCTCATGGATGCTTTGACGCCATACAAAGAGATCTTGTATGAAAGTATTATTCAAAATTTAGGTGAAGATGTTAGTCACAACTTATTTTTCCACTACCACGATATGGAATTATTTGAGGAGCTAATCACCAATAATTTGGGAAAATACAATCATTACATTATTCTCCCCCATTTTAATAAAAGCGTAGCAAGAATTGTTTCTAAAATACCAAAAGACAAATTATTAGTCTTAGATATTAATGTGAAGGAGTTTAGTGATGATTACTCAATTCTCTACCAAAATTTCGAATCCAATATCTATCAGGGGCTTACTACCTCCCTAGAGAAAGTAAAGAAATACCAACAAATCAATCTTGTATTAAGCTCTAAAAGCTTCCAATATACACCTGATGGGATTATCCAGGGTTTTACTCAATTCTGCACGGAGAATGATCTAGAATTTGATATAATTCCGGATTTAGATGATGACTATGAATTGCAGGTCAACCAAGCCTATATCGTCTTTAGAGAGTATGATTTGATCAAGATGATTAACTGGACGACTAAGAACAAACTGAAGGTCGGTAAAGACATTGGTATTATCTCTTACGACGATACACCCTTAAAGGAGATCATTGCGGAAGGCATTTCCGTTATCTCGAATGACTTCAAGAAAATGGGTGAACGCGCAGCCGAAATGATTATTAAAAGAGAAAAAGGCCGCGAATCGAATGAGTTCTATTTTATCGACAGAGGTTCCTTATAGATCTAAATGCACATTTAACCAGCCTGCATCCATCTTAACACCTAAGGTATTGTAGAAATCAATGGCTGGTTGATTCCAATCTAACACTTGCCACATCATTCCGGTGCATTTTGTGCGTTTTGCTTCTTCAATCGCTTCCAAAATTAAGCGCTTGCCTAATCCTTTGCCACGGTAACTCTCCTTAATGTATAAATCCTCTAAGTAGAAGCGTCTCCCCTTCCAAGTAGAGAAACGGTAATACCACAAAGAAAATCCACCTAATTCTCCATTTAGATAAATGAGATTAGCGGAAAATAAAGGATTATCTGAAAAACCTTCACCCACATAATCATCTATGGTGGAACTAACTTCTTCTGGAGCCTTTTCAAAGATGGCTAACTCCATCACTAAATCTCGGACTAAGCCGATATCTTCTTTTGTGGCTCTGCGAATTTCTATCTTATCCATTGATGGCTCTAAGTTTAGTTAAAAGGCTTAAAAAATCTTCGGGAAATTCCTGTTCAAATTGCATAATTTCATTAGTTGTAGGATGAATAAATCCTAATGAATAGGCATGTAGGGCTTGTCTTGGACATATTTTAAATGCATTGTCAATAAAGGCTTTATATCCAGCCATCGATGACATATAGCGTATTTTGTCTCCTCCATAAGTCGAATCTGAAAACAAAGGATGGCCAATCGATTGAAAATGCGCTCTGATTTGATGGGTTCTTCCCGTTTCTAGTTTAAACTTCACAAAAGAGGCAAAACCAAAAGTTTCCATCACCTCATAGTGAGTAATCGCAATTCTGCCATACTCAGAATCCTCTGGAAAAATGGCTTGAATCTTACGGTCCTTTGGACTTCTACCTATCTTACTGCGTATGGTTCCTTTTAATTCCTTAGGAACGCCCCAGCAAATCGCATAATAGGTTCTTTCGATACTATGTTCGAAGAACTGTTGGCCTAGAAAATTAAGGGCAAATTCCGTTTTTCCAATAACCAAAATACCTGATGTATCCTTATCGATTCGGTGTACTAAGCCGGGACGTATGTCTTTTTGTCCGGGGAGATTTTGGCAATGAAATAATAAACCATTCACCAATGTACCGGACCAATTACCTTGTGCAGGATGCACCACCATTCCTGGAGACTTATTGACCAAAATCAATTGTTCGTCTTCGTAAATAATATCGATAGGGATATCTTCTGGATATACTTCTTTATCACGTGGAGGAGTTGCAAATGATACTGAAATCGTATCTAAGGGCTTAACGCGGTAATTCGACTTGATTAATCCTCCATTGACTTTTACTGAACCAGCATCGATACCTACTTGGATCTTATTGCGACTAGTTCCCGCAATTTTAATCATCAAATATTTGTCGATTCTGAGTAATTGCTGACCTTTGTCAACGGTGAAATTAAAATGCTCAAATAAATCATCTTCCTCTTCAGAGTCAGGAGCATTCATTTCTGGATCGATGGACATAGCAAATTTCGAATTTAACGCGTTACACTTACCGTCTCCGATAGAAGAGATTTTTGATGAATGCTGGAATTCAAAAGGAATTCAGGTGTTTGTCAAAAGAGACGACCTCATCCATCCCATCATATCGGGAAATAAGTGGCGCAAATTAAAAAATTATCTCCAAACCTTTTCATTTAGCACCCATTCTGGCCTATTAAGTTTTGGTGGAGCCTATTCGAATCACTTGTATGCGCTCGCCTTTGCTGGTCATTCTCTAGGAATTCCTACGGTGGGTATTATCCGTGGAGAAGAGCTAACAATCAATAGTAATACCTATTTAAGTCAAATGAATGCTTGGGGAATGCAATTGCATTTTATCTCGAGAACGGACTATCGTTCTAAACCCATTCCATCTGCTTATGAAAATTACGCTGTCATTGCGGAGGGTGGATTTGGCGAATTAGCGATACAAGGGATGGAAGACCTAGTGAGTGAGTTACCTGTTTGTGATATGATATATACGGCAATAGGAACGGGAGCTACGGCAATTGGAATAGCCAAGAATATAGATAAGCCCGTAGTGGGTATTTTAACATTAAATAACGGTTCAGAGATAGAGGCTCATTCATTGCCTACCAATATATGTATCGAAGATGCCTATGTATTTGGTAAATATGCTAAACAGAATGATGAATTAGATCTTTTTTGTGCCGAATTTCATCTCAAACACGGTATTTCCATTGAACCAATTTACACAGGTCGTATGTTTTATGCTTTATCGGAACACATAAAAAATGGCCACATAGTTCCGAATACGAAACTAGTGGCCATCCATACAGGAGGAGTTAAATAACACTATCCTACTGAACCTTCTAATGAAATAGCTAACAGCTTTTGCGCTTCCACGGCAAATTCCATCGGTAATTGATTCAATACTTCTTTAGCATATCCATTAACGATTAAAGCAATCGCAGTTTCAGTACTTAAACCACGCTGGTTGCAATAAAAGATTTGATCCTCCCCAATTTTGGAAGTAGTCGCCTCGTGTTCAACAGATGCTGTATTATTCTTTACTTCAAGATAAGGGAATGTATGTGCACCGCACTTATCTCCAAGCAATAATGAATCGCATTGTGAGAAATTCTTAGATCCATCTGCTTTTCTAGCCACTTGAACTAAACCGCGATACGAATTCTGGGAGAATCCGGCTGATATACCTTTGGAAACAATACGAGATTTTGAATGCTTACCTAAGTGAATCATTTTAGTACCAGTATCAGCTTGTTGGTAATTATTCGTAACGGCTACAGAATAGAACTCCCCTATTGAATAATCCCCTTTCAAGATGACAGATGGGTACTTCCATGTTACAGCTGAACCCGTTTCTACCTGAGTCCAAGATAATTTAGAATGAGCACCATCACAAATCCCACGTTTTGTTACGAAATTATAGATACCTCCTTTTCCTTCTTTATCACCTGGATACCAGTTTTGAACCGTTGAATACTTCACTTCGGCACCTGCATGAACATATATTTCTACTACAGCTGCATGCAATTGATTTTCATCACGCATCGGCGCAGTACAACCCTCTAGGTAAGAAACATAGGATTCATCTTCCGCTACGATCAAGGTACGCTCAAATTGACCTGTTCCTGATGCATTGATACGGAAATAGGTTGATAATTCCATCGGGCAACGAACGCCTTTAGGAATATAACAGAACGATCCATCTGAAAATACCGCACTGTTTAACGCAGCAAAGTAATTATCCTTTACAGGGACAACAGACCCTAAGTATTTCTTAATCAATTCTGGGTGCTCTCTAACAGCCTCAGAAATGGAACAAAAGATGACTCCTTTTTCTGCCAAAGTCTCCTTGAACGTTGTAGCTACTGAAACAGAGTCAATGACAGCATCAACAGCCACATTCGAAAGACGCTTTTGTTCATCTAACGAAATTCCTAATTTCTCAAAAGTTCTACGTAATTCGGGATCGATTTCATCCAAAGAATTCAATTGCTTCTTTTGAACAGGAGCTGAATAGTACTTCAACTCATCATATTTTGCGGGAGTATACAGCAAATTAGCCCAATCTGGTTCAGCTAACGTTCTCCAGTAACGGTAGGCGGATAATCGCCATTCCAACATCCAATCTGGTTCATTCTTTTTCTCTGAAATAAAATGAATGATTGATTCACTTAAACCAATAGGCGCTTCGTCTGTCTCGAAATAAGACTCAAAACCATATTTGTAATCGGTTGAAGTTACTTCTTGTAAAATATCGTCTACTTTCTCTGCCATCATTTTGCATTTAAAATACAAAATTACAAAAGGATTTTGGAGAAAAATAGACTTAGTTTAGAATAAATCTAAACAACTAAAATAAAGGCGTATTTCTGATTAAACTTTCTTCTAAAGAAATAAAAGTTTCTGTCCGTTGAATCCCCGTAACACGTTGAATCTTATCATGTAAGACTTCACGTAAATGTTGCGTATCTCGGCAGATTATTTTGGCGAAAATGGAATATATACCGGTCGTATAATGAATATTAACTACTTCAGGGATCTGTTCTAACTGTTTGGCCACATCTTCATATAAACTACTCTTATCTAAATAGATGCCTAAAAATGCGGTAATGTCCCACCCTATTTTCGAATAATCAATGAGCAGTTGAGCTCCTTTTACGATACCCAAAGATTCCATTTTTTTCATCCGTACGTGAACCGTACCACCAGAAACATCTAAGCGAGAACCAATTTCCGTATAAGGTAAATTCGCATCTTTTACTAAAATTTCCAGTATTTTATAATCTAGAGGATCAAGCTCAAACTTCTTTTCCATTGAATTTTCGTAATTATTTCAGGTTCGAATTAAAAATTATGCAAAAAAAGACATTTATTTTTGAAAATTTTTGAAAAATTAAAAATCTCCTTCTATATTTGTCCTACTAATTATTGCAAAGGTAATAATTTTCACTGTAGGGTGATGAAATTGGCAGACGTGCCCTCCTGTCTCGGGGGTGGTGAGTTCAGGATAAACACGGCATAATGGGTTGACCACTAAATCAGTTCTGTGTCGAGGCTAACTGCACCTTGGAGGTTCGAATCCTTCTCCTACAGCATTTTAATTAATTTGGTTTTTAGTTTGTTGATGAAGTGTAATGTTAAAAGCAATCTTATTTTAGGATTGCTTTTTTTATTGTTTATTAATCTATATATTTGGTAGACAAACTAGTTTTTTTAATAAACTTAACCCCTATTATTATGTCATTAAGATTAGGAGATATTGCACCAGACTTTAGTGCAGATACTACATTAGGCCACATTAATTTTCATGAATTCATTGGTGATTCTTGGGTATTATTATTCAGCCACCCAGCAGATTTTACTCCCGTATGTACCACAGAATTAGGCAAAACGGCTCTTTTAGATGGTGAATTCCAAAAACGTCACGTGAAGCCTATCGCTATTTCAGTGGATAGCTTAGATTCACACAATAAATGGGTACCAGATATCGAAGAAGTAAATTCAGTGAAAATGAATTTCCCCATTATCGCAGATCCTGAGAAAAAGGTGGCTTTATTGTACGACATGATTCACCCGAATGCTTCCGAGAAAGCAACGGTACGTTCCGTATTTGTCATTGGACCCGATAAGAAAATCAAATTGACGTTGACCTACCCTGCTTCAACAGGACGCAACTTTACTGAGATTTTGCGTGTCATTGATTCTTTACAATTAACAGCGAATTATCAAGTGGCAACGCCAGCTGATTGGGTTAATGGTGATGATGTAATTATCGTTCCTGCAGTCTCTAATGAAGATGCCGTAGCTAAATTCCCTAAAGGTTTCACTTCGGTTAAACCGTATTTACGTAAAACGCCTCAACCGAATTTATAGTAGGTTGAAACACATCTTAAATGCCAAAATTCATTACAGGTGGATTTTGGCATTTTTTATTTTTAAAACGTATTTTTGTAGCTCATTAATATAATCCGCATGTTATCAACGATTAATTTTACTTCAACTGCTGCCTATAAAGCACTCCTAACTGATCAAACTCGTTTAGCTTCAACCACTATCGCACAGTTATTTGCAGGCGATTCTAATAGACAAGCTAGCTATAGCCAAACATTTAACGGCATTTTCTTCGACTATTCGAAAAATCTAATTGATGAAAAGAGCTTTCAATCTTTACTAAACTTAGCAAAGGAATGTGGCTTAGAAGAGGCAATCAAAGCACAATTTTCAGGGTCTAAGATTAATCAGACAGAAGGCCGTTCGGTTTTACATACGGCATTGAGAGCTAAATCTTCTACTTCCGTATTTGTAGATGGAGAAAATATTATTCCTAAGATTCAAGCTGTAAAAGCTCAAATGAAAGAATTTTCGGAGAAAGTAATTTCAGGAGCTTGGAAGGGATTTTCAGGCAAGGAAATTACAGATGTCGTAAACATCGGTATTGGAGGATCAGATTTAGGTCCCGTGATGGTGACTGAAGCATTGAAACCATACAAAACACGATTAAACGTTCATTTCGTGAGTAATGTTGATGGGACTCACATCGCAGAAACGTTGAAAAAAGTGAATCCAGAAACAACCTTGTTTTTAATTGCTTCTAAAACATTCACTACGCAAGAAACAATGGCAAATGCATTCTCGGCTAGGGATTGGTTCTTATCTGCAGCTAAAGATAATGCAGCAGTTGCTAAGCATTTTGTGGCATTATCTACGAATACAAAGGCAGTTGCTGAATTTGGCATTGATACAGCGAATATGTTTGTGTTTTGGGATTGGGTAGGTGGACGATATTCTTTATGGTCTGCGATTGGATTATCCATCTGTTTATCTGTAGGATATACACACTTCGAAGCCCTTTTAGCGGGAGCAGAAGCAATGGACAGTCATTTTGCCTCGGCATCATTTGAAAGCAATATTCCGGTTATTTTAGGATTGTTAGGTATTTGGTATGTTAATTTCTTTAATGCACCTACACATGCTATTTTGCCATATGACCAATATATGCATCGTTTTGCTGCCTATTTCCAACAAGGAGATATGGAATCAAATGGAAAGACGATTGATCGTACAGGTAAACGAGTGAATTACGCTACGGGTCCTGTTATTTGGGGAGAGCCAGGTACAAATGGCCAACATGCCTTTTATCAATTAATTCACCAAGGAACACAATTAATTCCAGCTGACTTTATCGCACCTGCGGTAACTCACAATAAAATAGGTAACCACCACACTTTGTTAATGTCTAATTTCTTTGCTCAGACAGAGGCATTAATGAATGGTAAGTCGAAAGAAGTGGTAGTGGCGGAATTAAAGAAAGCTGGATTAAATGAGGCTGAGATCGAGAAATTAGCACCATTTAAGGTGTTTGAAGGAAATAAGCCTACAAATTCATTCCTAGTAAAACAGATTGATCCTTCTACTTTAGGTTCATTAATCGCGATGTATGAACACAAAATTTTTGTTCAAGGCGTTATTTGGAACATCTTTAGCTACGATCAGTGGGGTGTAGAATTAGGAAAGCAATTAGCTAATTCGATCTTACCAGAATTAGAGAATGACGAGAAAATTAATTCCCACGATTCTTCTACGAATGGATTGATAAATCAATTCAAGGCTTGGAGGTAATTAGGCTTTCAACAAAGCAATCATTTCAGAGATGGAGAGCAGATTCTGTTCTCCATTTTTCATATCCTTTACATTCGCTTTTCCTTCTTTCAATTCAGACTCCCCTATCACAGCGACATAAGCGATTTTTTTCTTGTCTGCGAATTCGAAAGATTTCTTGATTTTGGCAATATCTGGATAAACTTCCGCTGGAATTCCGGCTTTACGTAATTCATTGGCCATTCCTAAACTGGCTTTTCGTCCAGTCTCATCGAAATAGGTAAATAGAATGGCACTAGCACTAGTTGCCATTTCAGGGAAAAGCGTTAATTCTTCCATGACATCCAAAATACGTTCGATACCAAAAGAGATTCCCACGCCTGACATATTAGGCAATCCAAAAGAACTCGTTAAATCATCGTAACGTCCACCTCCCACAATGGAGCCAAAAGGAAGGTCTACTGCTTTTCCTTCATAAATCAACCCAGTATAATAGCTTAAGCCGCGGGCTAATTTATAATCGAAAACAAGATTATCGGAAGAAAAACCATTGGTATCAGATAAAGACAAAACCTCTTTAATCTCTGCTAAACCTTGTAAACCTATGGTATTCGTATTAAAAAATGCGGATAATTTGGCAATTTTCTCTTCATTAGAACCATCAAATAAAACAAGATCCTTTATGGCTTCTGTTTTATCTTCTGTAAATCCATTCTGAACTAATTCCTTAGCCACATTTTCCCAACCTATCTTATCTAACTTATCCAATGCTACGGCAAAGGCAACAAAACGAGCACTTTCACCTAGGCTATCCACAATTCCTGCTAATATTTTACGGGAATTCAGGTAAAGGTTAACTCTAAGTTTTAAGGAATTGAAAATTGATTGAAATAAGGCTATAAGCTCTGCCTCATTGACTAATGAATCTGAACCAATAATATCAGCATCACATTGATAGAACTCGCGGTAACGACCTCTTTGCGGACGATCTGCTCTCCAAACCGGCTGAATTTGGTAGCGACGGAATGGAAAAGCCAACTCATTACGATTCATGGCAACGAATCGTGCAAAAGGTACTGTTAAATCGTAGCGAAGACCTTTTTCAGAGATTTTAGAAGTCAATGATTTAGAACCAGCATCCATGTCAGAAGGTGAAACCTTGGATAAATAATCACCGCTATTCAAAATTTTAAATAGCAATTGATCGCCTTCCTCACCATATTTTCCCGTCAAGGTAGACAAATTCTCAATAGCTGGAGTTTCAATTGTTTGAAAGCCAAATCCTTGAAAATGAGTCTTTATGATGTCAAATACGTAATTACGTTTTGCCATTTCTGTAGGACCAAAATCCCTTGTACCTCGTGCGTTTGCTGGTTTCTGCATATTTCTAAAAAAACAAATTTAATTAATTATGCTATAATATTTTTGATAATAGTCGATTTTAGCTATTTTTGCAAACCAAATTATCAAAGACATGGCAGTAACTAGACTAAAACGTAAAGACAGAAGAAATAAAGCAGTAGCTAACAACAAGGTTGCAGCTATCAAAATTTTAAAAGCAAGACCTACCATCAAGTTAGTTGATGTAGAAGCTATTAAAGCTAGCTTTGCTAAATAAGAATTATATTCTTTATATTTAAACCGGTTTATGCCGGTTTTTTTATGCTCAATCCAATCCTATTCAACAATGAAAAAGACATTATTTGCAATCTCAGCCCTACTTTTGGGTTCAGCAACGTTAACACTTGCACAAGATCATCGTCACGTAAAAGTGAATCCAACAAACCCAAATGACACGGAATATTGGGAGCCTAGCATTCCTGTGGTTACACCAGGAGCTATTCCATCCGATGCAATCGTCTTATTTGATGGCAAGAATTTAGATAATTGGGAATCAGCAAAAGATGGCTCACCTGCAGCTTGGAAAGTAGCTGATGGAAAGATGACCGTCGTAGGTGGCAAGGGAAATATCTCTACTAAAGAGAAATTCACGAACTATCAATTGCACATCGAATGGCAATCCCCTATCGAGCCAGAAACTTTGAAAAGCCAAGGAAAAGGCAATAGCGGTGTATTTATGCAAGGCATGTATGAAGTTCAAGTGATGAACTCCTATCAAAACCCAACTTACCGCAATGGACAAGCTGGCGCTATTTATAAGCAAACCCCTCCTTTAGTAAATGCAACTTCTAAAATGGGAGATTGGAATACCTACGATATTATTTATACCGCTCCCGTATTTACTACGAATGGCGGAATCGAAACACCAGCTTATGTTACGGTGCTTCACAATGGCATTGTAGTGCAAAACCACACTAAGATTCAAGGGACGACTGAATATATTGGACAGCCTTTAAATCCAGTTCATGGACCTGGCCCTATTAGCTTACAAGACCACGGAAACGCGGTAAGCTTCCGTAATATTTGGTTAAGAAAAATGTAATTAATTTCTTAATTTTGAAGGGAAGGTTTTCAACATAAAAGCCTTCCCTTTTTTTGTTTCTATGAAATACATCATTAGCTGGGTTTTACGATTTATCCCGAGAAAATTCATTCAATTATTTGCCCACAGACTCATCAAAATATACAGTATTTTCTTAACCGGGAATAAGGTTTATTGCCCTGTTTGTGATCATTCTTTTCGTCATTTCTTGCCTTATGGCCGGTTAACGCCGCGTGAAAATGCCCTTTGCCCATCCTGCTTAAGTTTAGAGCGTCATCGTTTAATGTATTTATATCTAAAGAACGAGACGACCTTTTTTACAGATAAGCCTAAATTATTGCATATCGCACCAGAATATTGTTTTATCGAGCGTTTTGAGAAGCATTTAGGTGATCAATACATTACAGCTGACATCGAAAGCCCTTTAGCTAAAGTGAAAATGGATTTACACGATATTCCTTTTGAAGACAATACCTTTGATGCTGTATTTTGTAATCACGTTTTAGAACACGTTAAAGACGATGTTCGTTGTATGCAAGAAATTAGACGTGTATTAAAACCGTCAGGATTTGCTTTATGCCAAAGTCCGCAACGCTACGATCTAGCAACCACTTATGAAGATGCTAGCATCACAGATCCACGGGAACGTGAAATTCATTTCTTGCAAGATGATCACTTACGTATATATGGTCGTGATTACGGGACTCAATTAGAAAAATCTGGATTTACCGTGGAACCAGTCAATTTAATTGAGAAATTAGGTTTGGAAGAAAGCCAACGAATGGCATTACCATTAGAAGAAATTATTTACGTTTGTCGCAAATAAGATGAGATATACTCCATTTTCAGCTGAATTATTCAAGAAGAATAGAGCGAAGTTGTATGAACAATTGCCGCCAAAATCCATTGTCGTTATCAGTTCAAATGACATCATGCCCACGAATGCCGATGGGACGATGGGATTCAGACAAAACAGCGATTTATTTTATCTCTCAGGTTTAGATCAAGAAGAGACCTTTTTAATCCTATATCCAGATGCTCCGGAAGCACAATGGAGAGAAATTGCTTTTGTTCGCGAGACATCTGAATTAATTGAAATTTGGGAAGGACATAAATATACCAAAGAAGAGGCGACTCAAACTTCCGGGATTAAGAACATCCAATGGTCTTCTAATTTTGAATCACTTCTTAAAACCTTGGTTTATTCTGCAAATCATATCTATTTAACGGATAACGAACATTTACGTAAGGCTTCAGTGGTTCAGACGCAGAATGCTCGCTTAGGTATAAACATCAGAAATACGTATCCTAATCACGCCATAGGTCGCCTCGCTCCTATTTTGAGTGATTTAAGAATGCAAAAAGAACCGGAAGAATTACAGGCACTGCAAGTGGCATGTGATATTACGGATAAAGGATTTAGACGCGTTTTGAATTTTACCAAACCGGGTGTAACTGAATACGAAATCGAGGCAGAATTCATTCACGAATTCACACGTAATCGTTCCGAGGGTTTTGCTTACACGCCTATTATTGCTTCTGGCGCTAATGCTTGTGTGCTTCATTACATCGACAATGCACTACCTTGCAAGGATGGAGATCTACTTTTATTAGACGTAGGAGCCTCCTATGCTAATTACAATGCAGATATGACGCGTACGATTCCGGTGAATGGTCGGTTTACAACTCGTCAAAAACAGGTATATCAAGCAGTACATTCCGTATTAAAATATGCAAGCGAAATTATGCAGCCGGGTGTGTTTTGGGTAGATTACCAAAAAGAAGTCGAACGATTCATGGAAGGTCAATTAATCGATCTAGGTTTATTCTCCCGTGCTGATGTAGAAAAACAAAATCCAGCAAGCCCCTTGTTTAAAAAATACTTTATGCACGGAGTTGCGCATCATTTAGGGCTAGATGTACACGATGTTTGGGATAAATACAAACCTTTTCAAGAGGGAATGGTTCTTACCTGTGAGCCTGGTATATATATACAGGAGGAAGGATTAGGGATTAGATTAGAGAACAACCTAGTCATCCAATCAGGTACGAATATCAATCTGATGAAGAATATTCCGTTAGATTGTGAGGAAATTGAAGATTTAATGAATCAATAAAACGGGTTAAATGCCTTGTTTTGGCTATATTTGTAGCTTAGTTTAAGGGGAAGCCCTAAGGAGAAACAATTCTATATGAAACACCTGCGTAATTTTTGCATTATTGCCCATATCGACCACGGTAAAAGTACACTAGCCGATCGATTAATTGAATTCACCAATACCGTTCAAAAGCGCGATATGATGAATCAATTGCTCGATGATATGGATTTAGAGCGTGAACGCGGTATTACCATTAAGTCTCACGCGATTCAAATGCAATACCCTAAAGATGGGGAGTTGTATACGTTTAATTTGATTGACACGCCAGGGCACGTCGATTTCTCTTATGAGGTGTCTCGTTCCATTGCGGCATGCGAAGGTGCTTTGCTAATTGTAGATGCATCCCAAGGTATAGAGGCGCAGACTATTTCCAATTTATACTTGGCTATCAGCCACGATTTAGAAATTATTCCTGTCTTAAATAAAATCGATTTACCAGGAGCAATGCCTGAAGAGGTGTCAGACCAAATTATCGATCTTATTGGATGCAAAAAAGAAGATATTATTCATGCTTCTGGCAAGGAAGGGATCGGTATTCAAGACATTCTTGATGCGGTAGTAGAACGTATTCCTGCCCCCAAAGGTGAACAAGCAGCGCCATTACAAGCCTTAATCTTTGATTCTACCTTTAATTCCTACCGTGGTATCGAAGTAATTTTCCGTGTGTACAATGGGGAAATCAGAAAAGGAGATAAAGTAAAGTTCATCAATACAGGTAAAGAATATTACGCAGATGAAATTGGTACGCTTGGGTTAGAACAAGAACCTAAACAAATCATCAAAACCGGTGACGTAGGTTATCTAATTTCAGGTATTAAAGAGGCTAAAGAAGTAAAAGTGGGTGATACTATCACGCACGTAGCTAATCCTACCCTATCAGCCATCCAAGGTTTCGAAGAAGTAAAGCCGATGGTTTTCGCCGGAATTTATCCCGTAGAAACTTCGGAATTCGAGGATTTACGCGATGCAATGGAGAAGCTACAGTTAAATGATGCTTCTTTAGTGTGGGAACCTGAAACTTCGGCTGCCTTAGGTTTCGGATTCCGTTGTGGTTTCTTAGGCATGTTGCACATGGAAATTGTGCAAGAACGTTTAGAACGTGAGTTTGATATGACGGTAATCACTACGGTACCATCCGTTAAATTCAAGGTGATTACGACCGCAAATGAAGAATTATGGGTATCTGCACCTGCTGATTTACCAGAACCCAATTTGATAAACATCATTGAAGAACCTTATATTAAGGCACAAATTATTACCAAATCCGAGTATACAGGGGTGATTATGAGCCTTTGTATGGATAAGCGTGGTATTTTAGTGAATCAAATCTACCTAACGACAGATCGCGTTGAATTAACGTTTGATATGCCTTTGTCTGAGGTGGTATTTGACTTTTTTGATCGTTTAAAGACGATTTCGAGAGGTTATGCCTCACTAGATTACGAATACAAAGATTACGAGCCAGGTGAAATGGTGAAGCTGGACATCATGTTAAATGGTGATAAAGTGGATGCCTTATCAGCTATTGTACACCGTGACAAGGCGTATGACTGGGGCAAACGCTTGTGTGAAAAATTACGTGAATTGATTCCAAGACAGCAATTTGAAATTGCGATTCAGGCAGCGATTGGACAGAAAATCATTGCACGTGAGACGGTGAAGGCGTTGCGTAAGGATGTTTTGGCCAAATGTTATGGTGGTGACATCTCGCGTAAACGTAAATTATTAGAGAAGCAGAAAAAAGGGAAGAAACGTATGCGCCAAGTGGGTAACGTAGAAATTCCACAAGAGGCATTTATGGCGGTTCTTAAACTAGATTAATAGAGAATAATTATCACATAAAATTTTTAAAAACAGGGTTTAAAGCGTAATTTTAAACTTTCAAACAAAATAAGATGGCTGAAATTATTAGAATGCCCAAGATGAGCGACACG
The DNA here is from genome assembly GCF_019916085.1 of Aquirufa lenticrescens. Lineage (NCBI taxonomy): Bacteria > Pseudomonadati > Bacteroidota > Cytophagia > Cytophagales > Flectobacillaceae > Aquirufa > Aquirufa lenticrescens. The sequence continues at coordinate 2,383,939 of NZ_CP049834.1, forward strand.
ATGTTAGAAGGTGTGATCGCTAATTGGCTTAAAAAAGAAGGTGACGTTATTAAATCTGGTGACATTATTGCGGAAGTCGAGACTGACAAAGCGACAATGGAACTGGAGAATTACGAAGACGGTACTTTATTATATATCGGTGTAAAAGTAGGAGAAGCGGTTCCAGTAGATGGAATTATTGCAATCGTTGGTACACCTGGTGAAGATTATTCAGCTCTTTTAGCTGCACCTGCAGCCGCTACATCTCAAGCTCCAGTAGCAGCTGCTCCTGTATCGCAAGCGCCGGCTGCAACTCCTGCCATTGATTTAAGTGGTGTAAAAGCAGTGGCAGTTCGTATGCCTAAAATGAGTGATACCATGATCGAGGGTGTCATTGCTAAATGGTTAAAAGCCGTAGGCGATGTAATCAAGAATGGAGATATCATTGCGGAAGTAGAAACAGATAAAGCAACGATGGAATTAGAGAACTATGAAGATGGTACTCTATTGTATATTGGTGCAAAAGAAGGACAAGGCGTTATTGTAGATGGTATTATTGCCATTGTAGGTGAACCAGGTACTAATTATCAATTAATTCTGGATGCAGAGGCGACTCCTAAAGCATCCTCTCCTGCACCAGCGCCAGCGGCTCCTGTAGCTGCACCGGTAGCGAGTGCTCCGGCACCTGTAGTAACTAAAGCTCCTGTGGCGGAAGAAAAAACGGCTTCTAAGCCAGGTGCAGAATTGAAGGCTAGTCCTTTAGCTCGTGCTTTGGCAAAAGAAAAAGGATATAACTTAAACTGGATCACAGGAACGGGAGAAGGTGGTCGTATCACGAAAGCTGACGTGGAAGAGTACAATCCTAATTCAGGAGGAGCAAACGCAAACTTCACAGGCGGTGTGGAAAGCTTCGAAGACATTCCGAACAGCCAAATGCGCAAAACCATTGCGCGCCGTTTATCTGAATCTAAATTCAGCGCTCCTGAATTCTATCTTACGATGGAAATCAATATGGACAAAGCGATGGAGGCTCGTGTTAGCATGAATGAAGTTTTACCTGTTAAGATATCATTCAATGACATGGTGATTAAGGCTACTGCCCTATCCTTAGCAAAACATCCTAAAGTGAATTCTTACTGGATGGAAGATCGTATCCGTGTTAACAAACACGTACACATCGGTATGGCGGTTGCGGTTGAAGACGGCTTACTAGTGCCAGTTATCCGTTTTGCTTCAGAAAAATCCATTGCTCAAATCTCTGCTGAGGCAAAAGATTTAGGTGCTAAAGCGAAAGGTAAATTATTGCAACCGAAAGATTGGGAAGGAAACACGTTTACTGTTTCTAACTTAGGTATGTTCGGTATTGATCAGTTTACCTCTATCATTAACTCACCCGAATCTTGTATTCTAGCGGTGGGTGGAATTAAAGAAACGGTAGGTGTTAAGAATGGTCAATTCTATGCAACGAACATTATGAAATTAACGTTGACTTGTGATCATCGCGTGGTAGATGGTGCAACAGGAGCTGCATTCCTGTTAACCCTAAAACAATACCTAGAGGACCCAATCAAAATGTTTTTATAAAATTGATTCTGCAAGCCTCGAATAACCTCGAGGCTTGCTTTTTTTAGATTAAATACGATGAGCACAAACAATATCAGAATTGCGGTACAGAAGTCAGGACGTTTAAGCGATGATTCCTTGAAATTATTCAAGGAGTGTGGCATTAAGTTTGAGTCTGGCGGTTCTAAACTTCGTTCCATTTCAAGCAACTTCCCTATTGAATTTCTTTTCTTACGTGACGACGATATTCCGGGTTATGTAGAAGATGGTGTGGCTGATTTAGGCGTAGTAGGTTTAAATGTTTTAATGGAACACACTCGCAAAGTGGATATCGTTAAAGAATTAGGCTTTTCTAAATGCCGTCTTTCATTAGCTATCCCTCGTGGTGAGAATTATACCGATCTGAAACAGTTTGAAGGGAAAAGTATTGCTACGTCCTATCCTAACTTAACAAGTCAGTTTCTTTTAAAGAATGGAGTTAAGGCAGAAATGCACGAGATTTCGGGATCAGTAGAAATTGCTCCTAGTATTGGTTTAGCTGAAGGTATTTGCGATATCGTATCAACTGGTGGTACCTTGCTGAGCAATGGACTAAAAGAAGTGGCTATAGTTTTCCAAAGCCAAGCGGTTATGATCTCTAACAAAGAGTTATCATCCGAAAAACAAGCAATTCTAGCTAAATTGTTATTTAGAATAGATTCAGTTCAAAGAGGTCAAAATGCCAAATACGTTGTCTTAAACGTTCAAGAGCAAAATATCGAAAAAGTGACAGCCTTATTACCAGGCATGAAATCACCTTCGGTTTTACCATTGGCAACAAAAGGTTGGTTTTCGTTACATTCTGTGATTGAAGAAAATGATTTTTGGAATATCATCGAAAACTTACGTGATGCTGGTGCCGAAGGAATTTTAGTTTTACCTATAGAAAAAATGATTCTTTAATCATGTTTAATCAGATCAATTATCCTTCTCGATCAGAATATGCGGCTATTTGTCAGCGTCCAGCTTTGGAACAAGGACAATTAGATGCCTTGATTTCTGACGTATTTAGCCAGGTTAAATCACACGGTGATCAAGCCCTACGTGAATTAACGGCCACTTACGAAAAGAGAGAGATTATAGATATACTATATTCGGCAGCAGAAATTGAGGATTTAGCCTCAAAAACGGATAAAGAATTACAAAAGGCGATCGACCACGCCTACGCTAATATTTATGCCTTTCATGCTGCACAAATGTTAGTGCCCAATAAAATTGAGGTTAATCCGGGTGTTGTTTGTTGGCAAAAAGCCACTGGAATTGATAAAGTAGGAATATACATTCCTGGTGGTACAGCTCCCCTATTTTCAACGGTATTGATGTTAGCTATTCCAGCTCGAATCGCAGAATGTCAAGAAGTGGTACTATGTACACCAGCAGTTCACCCAGCGATATTTTATGCTGCTAAATTATGTGGTGTTACTAAGATGGCTAAAGTAGGCGGATCTCAAGCTATTGCCGCTTTGAGTTTGGGAACGGAGAGTGTTCCTGCTGTTTATAAGATTTTTGGCCCAGGAAATCAATATGTTACTGCTGCCAAGATGTATGCTAACCGGTTAGGAACATCCATCGATATGCCAGCTGGTCCATCAGAAGTAGCTGTATATGCAGACCAAACAGCTAATCCAGCTTACATTGCCTCAGATTTGCTATCACAAGCTGAACACGGTTCAGATTCACAAGTAATTTTAGTAAGTACATCTTCCTTCATCGTGGAAGAAACGATCGCTGAAATCAATCTTCAGCTAGCCGAATTACCTAGAAAAGAGTTAGCTGAAAAAGCGTTGTCTAATTCAAAATTTGTTTTAGTAAATACTTCAGCAGAGGCCATTGACTTATTAAATGAATACGCAGCAGAACACTTGATTTTAGCTTGTGACAATGCCGAAGGATTTGCAAACCACATTCGCAATGCAGGATCTATCTTTTTAGGACATTATACACCTGAGTCTGCTGGTGATTATGCTTCAGGTACCAATCACACGTTACCAACAAACGGATTTGCGAGAGCTTATTCAGGTGTTAATTTGGATTCATTTACGAAGAAAATTACTTTACAGTCGATCTCTAAGCAAGGGTTGGAGCAATTAGGTAAAACTATTATTGATATGGCTGAGGCTGAATCACTTCAGGCTCACGCAAATGCCGTTAAAATTAGATTAAGTTAAATATGAATTTCGAAAACTTCATATTGCCCCATATTTGGAACCTAAAACCTTATTCATCCGCTAGAGATGAATTTAAGGGAAAAGAAGGCGTGTTTCTGGATGCAAATGAAAATCCGTTAGGTTCAGGAGTATCTGAAAACTGGAATCGCTACCCTGATCCTTTACAGTTATCCATCAAGGATCAATTAGCAGTCATTAAATCCTGCTCGACGGATCAAATATTCCTAGGAAATGGATCGGATGAAGCAATAGATTTAATCATGCGCATGACATGTCAATCAGGTGTCCACAATATTATACTGTGCCCACCTACCTATGGCATGTATGAGGTGAGCGCATCGATTAATCATATCGAACAACGCAAGGTTAGTTTAACTCAGCATTATCAATTAGATGTGGAGGGAATATTACGTACGGTAGATCAAAATACACGTTTGCTATTCCTTTGTTCACCTAATAATCCGACCGGAAATAAATTGAATCGCTCGGATATTTATACCCTAATAGAATCATTTAAATCAGGTTTTATCATTATTGATGAAGCCTATATTGACTTTTCTGATGAACCTAGTTTCATTTTAGAATTAGCTAAATATCCACAGGTTATTGTGATGCAGACACTTTCCAAAGCCTATGGATTAGCTTCGTTACGTTTAGGCATGGCTTTTGCTCATCCGACCATTATTAGCTTGTTGAATAAAATAAAGCCACCCTATAATATTGGCGGTGCAACACAGGAGATTGTTTACAAGGCATTATCTAATACAAGCTTTAAAGAAGAATCCGTTAAAACGATCCTATCAGAACGGATTCGGTTAATTAGTTCTTTACAAAATATCCCAGAAGTAATTCAAATTTATCCTTCTGATGCTAATTTCATATTAGTTCACTTTAAACGAGCGAATGACCTTTTTGCGTTTTTGATAGAGTCCAAATTAATTACTAGAAATCGTAGTTCAGTCACTTTATGTGAAGATTCTATTCGAATTACGATTGGGTTATCAGAAGAAAACGATAAATTAGTTGATCTAATCGCCCAATTCTATTCAGTTTAATATGTTAAAACGCTTAATTTTCATCTTGATTCTACTTTTTAGCCTAACTTCGGTTAAGGCGCAGATGAAAGATTGGGCAGCAGGTTTTAGAGTAGGTGAGCCGGGAGGATTTATGGTGAAACGCTATTTGCCAAATGGTAGAAACGCGGTTGAATTTAATTTTGGGAGTTATGGCGGTTTATGGGGGACTAATCGGTCCTATCAAGATGGAGAATTCAGAAATATCGGTTTTTCGTTAAATGCCTTGTATTTATGGCATCGCCCTACCCTTGTCAATTCAGATTTACATTATTATTACGGTGCTGGGCCTCAATTTGTATCTAGAAGTTTATTTACATCTACTTCACAATTTGCTGAAACTAAAAGAGGTTTAGGTGCTGCAGGTATTGCTGGAATGGAATATTTTCCAATAGATGCGCCAAATTTATCCTTTTTTGCTGAATTAGGCTTGTATTCAGAATTATTACCTAATCCGTTTTTTCTACACATTCAGGGTGGTGTAGGTGTAAAAGTCAATTTTTAATGGGGATGTAGCTCAGTTGGCTAGAGCGCTTGCATGGCATGCAAGAGGTCGTCGGTTCGAGACCGATCTTCTCCACACTTACAAACGGTCTTTGAAGGACTCGTATCCAAACGTTTTCAATAAGTGGAATTGCTCCTTTTTATCTAATTTGCCGATACTAGGTAAGTTAACTCCATTAAAGGTAGTTGTTTTCACCATCGTATAGTGAATCATATCTTCTAAAACGATTTCATCCCCTATTTGCAATTCTTTTTCGAACGAATAATCGCCATAAAAATCGCCAGCAAGGCAAGTCATACCGCCAAAACGATACGTAGGCTTCCCTGTTTCAGGTTCTGAATTCGCTCCTCTTATCCGAGGTTTATATGGCATCTCTAAAGTATCCGGCATATGAGCCGCGAAAGACACATCTAAAATGGCCACCGTTATTCCAGCAGATTCGACAATATCCAACACCGTTGATTTTAAAAAACCTGTCTGCCATCCTACCGCAGATCCCGGTTCGAGGATAATCTGAAGGTTAGGGTATTTTTGACGAAATGCTTTTAACAATCCAATTAAATGCGCTACATCATAATCCGCTCTTGTGATTAAATGGCCACCGCCTAAATTCAACCATTTTAAGCTAGGCAACAAATCGCCAAATTTTTCCTCGATAACTTTTAATGTGCGTTCCAACACAAAAGAATCATTTTCACACAAGGTATGTGAATGTAATCCTTCAATACCTGCCGGCAAATCTCCTAAATCAGCGCGACGAATGCCTAAGCGTGAACCAGCCACACAGGGATTATACATATCAGTCTCCACTTCTGCATATTCAGGATTAATACGTAATCCACAAGATATCCCTGCAGCGTGAGCCCGATCTTTATATTGATTGTATTGATTCAGTGAATTAAACGTGATATGACCCGCATACGAAGCTAACTCTTCCCATTCCGACTCTAAATAGGCAGGAGAATACACATGAGGCCTCACGCCCATTTCCTCAAAAGCTAAACGCGCCTCGTGTAAGGAACTAGCGGTGGCTCCAGCTAAATATTGCTTAACTAATGGGAATTCATGGTAAAATGAAAATCCTTTTAACGCACAAATAATCTCTATACCTGCTTCTTGCTGAACTCGTTTTAACAGTTCAAGATTAGCAATCAGTAAATTTTCCTCCAATACATAACAAGGAGATGGAATCGAAGGATAATACGACATCTTAATATTCGTGAGGTAAAGTGATATTGTGTTGTTCTTCCCAAGGTAAACCGTGAATATTCAACAACTCCATAAAAGGATCTGGATTAAATTCTTCCACGTTAAATACGCCTGGAGCAAACCAAGAACCATCAATCATTAAGGAAGCACCAATCATGGCAGGAACACCTGTGGTATAACTAACCCCTTGTGCCTGCACTTCTTGGTAACAATCTGCATGATGGCAGTTGTTCCAAACATAGTAGGTAGCATCCTTGCCATCTTTCATTCCTTTGATTTGGCATCCTATCGAGGTTTGGCCAGAATAATTTTCTCCTAAAGTTCCAGGCTCTGGTAAAACAGCCTTTAAAAACTCTAGAGGAACGATATCCATTCCATTGAACTTAATCGGTGCAATTGAAGTCATACCTACGTTTTGAAGTACTTCTAAGTGCGTTAAATAGGCTTGTCCAAAGGTCATCCAGAAACGGGCGCGCTTCAAGGTGGGGAAGTTCTTCGTAAGTGACTCTAATTCTTCGTGATAAAGAACATAGGATTCCTTCGGTCCAATGTTAGGATAATCAATCGGCTTGTGAATCGACATCGGCTCGATCTCTATCCATTCGCCATTTTCCCAATATTTACCTTTTTGCGTAATCTCGCGGATATTAATCTCTGGATTAAAGTTTGTTGCAAACGCTTTTCCATGATCACCAGCGTTACAATCGATGATATCTAAATAATGCATCTCATCGAAAAAATGCTTGTTCGCATAAGCCGTATAAACACCTGTTACACCTGGGTCAAAGCCACAGCCTAATAAAGCCATTAAACCGGCTTTCTTAAACTTCTCTTGGTAAGCCCACTGCCACGAATATTCAAACTTAGCTACATCCTTAGGCTCATAATTCGCTGTATCTAAATAGTGGACACCCGCCTCAAGACAAGCATCCATGATCGTTAAATCTTGATAAGGCAATGCTACATTGATAACTAAGAAGGGCTTTTCTTCTTTGAACAAAGCCACTAATTCAGGTACATTATCTGCATCTACCTGGCGTGTTTTCACGGCAGTAGGTAAACCGATAGCAGCACATTCAGCGGCAATGGCATCACATTTAGATAAAGTACGAGAAGCTAGAACGATTTCAGAAAAGGAAGCAGGATTCATCGCGCATTTCTTTACGACTACATTTCCAACGCCCCCAGCACCAATAATTACGATTTTTTTAGACATAGCATTTTAAAAAGAAATGCAAAAATAGAACATCAAAGGCTAAAAACCATATTAATTTTTATACGGACGTATAATTTTGACAATTCGATCTAGCCAAAACTTTTGATACAACAAATCCTCCCGAACACCATACGTAGTACTGGCGTGAATGAAGCTAATGGCTGGACGATCTTTGGTCACTAAACCTACGTGATTAATGAGCCCTACCTTTCCAGTAGCAAAAAATACCCAATCCCCTAGTTGAACATCTTTCAACCTGATTTCCTCTCCAAATTTCGCTTGATCAGACGACACTCTTGGAATCGAAAAATCATTGGAGGCATAAGCTGTAAAAAGCAGGCCGGAGCAATCCATCCCTTTTTTATCCATTCCTCCCGTTTTGTAGGGGACTCCTTTGTATTTTTTAGCCTCCTTGATAATATCCTTCAGCTCTGATGCACTGTAATACGATGATCCCGTGCGGTGAAAAATCCGTTTGACAAAAGTACAGGAGTCTAACAAAACCACTAACAAAGCAAAAAAAAGTAAACGCTTACACATAGACTAATTCTTTGGTTTCTAGATAGATTAAAACTCCCTTCGTCACTTGATGGCCCATATCCACTAAGGTTTGCTTATAGCGATTAATTTGATCGTGGTGTTCTGGCTTTTGTTTACCTGTTTTAAAATCAATGACTTGCAAGGCCTCTCCAATTTTATTCACTCGATCCGGACGAATAATTTTTCCATCTGGACATAATAAATCCACTTCCTTAAAGGCCAATATATCTTTAGCAAAAAAAGCACACACCTCAGCTGATTCAAAAAGAGCATCTAAAGAAGAGACATCTAAGTTAGTTTTGGTCTTTACATGAGACCAAGCATCCATATCAGGCAATTGAGCTAGCAAATCGTGTAATTGATTCCCAATTTCACGCTTCTTGGAAGCCGCAGTATACAAATCAGCTTTGGCAGAATTCACGCGAAGTGATACGGGTGATACCTGGTTTCCTAACGAAATTTGTACGTTTTTCTCTAAATTAGGTAGGTCTGAGTGCTCTAAGGATGGAATAACGAGTGTATTGGAAAAGGCAAAATAAGACGCGTTCCAAGCTGTTGTGGTTTGCAAATAGGCTGGTATTTCAGCTGACTCAGACTTTTCATGAGCATAATCGTACACTAGGCGACCTACTGAATTAGTATAGGTTGAAATCGTCTTAGTATGTAAATCTGGATCGGGAACGCTCAATAATAGATGCAAGGATTGCTTAGGACGCGTTGTGGCTACATATAACATATTGAGTGCATCTAGGAAAATAGCTTCTTGCTCTTTTTGAGTTTGCTCAGCTAAACCGGGGAAAGAAAGTATTTCCGCTGAATTAACCCTCCCATAAATATGTTTCAAATGGGAAGTTTCACTCAATTGCAAATCAGCCGACTCCTCCTCACCTAATTCATACCAAATCTTTTCTGAATCCGCCTGAAAAGTCCAATTAACGAATGGTAGAATCACCACCGGATATTCTAAACCTTTGGACTTATGAATACTCGAAATCGTAACTGCATCTTCTTGATTCGAACTAGAAATACAATACGAGTTTCGGTTCTGGTCAAAATGCTGCAAGAAACCTGCCACTAATTTATCCTTCAAAAGCACATATTCATTTAATACATCTAAGAACTTCCAAAGATATTCTTGCCCACTTACATCATTCAATAAATCAAAAGCTGAAACTAGATCATATACCCAACGCAATAAATCTGAAAAGAGAGGAACTTGGATCTCTTTTGATTGAAAGTAAAGCGCTGCCTTTTCAAAAGCATCACCAGTTAATTGCTCGACAAAGACTAAATCATAGGCAGAAACAACCTGACCCTTTATTTCTGCATATTGATAGATCAATTCATATAAGTAAAGGGATTCTTTGGGATGCTCAGACAAAGCTAAATAGGACAAAATAAATCCAACGACTGGGGAATAATGCACTAATAAGGAATCCGACGAAATAACGGGAATTCCTTCTTCTTTCAATCGCAAGGCCAAATAACGAGAATGTTTATTCTTCCGCGTCAGAATAGCCAAATCTTGGTACCTAAAACCGATACTCCGATTATGCCGAATCAGATTCATTACCTGTTCAAACATAAATTCATTTTCAGGTTCCGTAAAACCATAGGTCTCTTTAGATTTATGGTAGACCAATAAATCAACCTTTCCATTGAAGTCCGAAGAAGTCACCTTTGGATTTTGCTTTAAATTAGTCCCATAAAGTGGCTTTATTAATGGACATAAAGCAAGAAGCGTCTCATTTTCAACTAAGGAATGGTAGAATTGGTTATTAAATTCAACGATTTCCGTCGCACTTCGGTAATTATTATTCAAAGCTTTGGGGCCTATTTGATGCAATAAATAATCAAAGCGCTGTTCATCTAGTGATTCTTCGGCAAAATGATCCGCCACTAAAGAAGGATCCTGAGTGGCTAAAGAAGCAATCAGACTAACTTCCCCTCCCCTAAATTTATAGATCGATTGTTTCGCATCCCCTACTAATAAACTCCGTTTCCCTACTGATGTGGCATTCTCCACCAAAGGCATAAAGTTCTTCCATTGCAAAATGGAGGTATCCTGGAACTCATCGATGAATATGTGGAAATAGCGATCACCCAATTTCTCATAAATAAAGGGTATAGGATCTTGGGAAATCACTTCATAGACTCTTTTGGAAAACTCTGAAATAGGAATCGCTGAATTTTCTTGTTGATATGAACGCATTTCGCGTTGAATCAAATTCAACAAAGCTAACTTTTTCAAATCCTTCAATACCCAATGCAAGAACCGATAGCGCTTCCAATAAAGGGATTGCAATTCGATGAATTGGTTACCTAGCTCACCTAATTCCGCTGCATGTTGCTCAATTATCGCTTTATCCGCTCCAATGGCTTTAGCTGAAGTCCACGTATTGCCACCTATCGCTTTTTTAAAATTTGTATAGGCTTTATCAGCTATTTCCGGATTACGTAAAAAGGAACGAATATTACCCACAGGACCAGTTGCGCCATAATAATAAAAAGCATCTGGTAAACCGAGAGAATCTATTATTTGAATAAAGGAATCAGCCACCGCTTTAACTTCTTGCAACATCTGATTCAGTATGCCGCGTAATTGATCCTCTAAACGGAGAAAATCATTCACTTGAAATAAGGCTAAATGCGGTTCGATTGCTAAAAATTTCTCTTCTAGGGAAATCTTCAAATATCCATGCAAGCTATCTCGCATTCGATTCCAATTCCGTCCTTCGGACACTTCTTGATTCGCAAAAGATAAAATCAACTCGCTTAGTTCGGCATCTCCCGTACGATTTACTTGATCTAACAGTCGATTAATCAGTTCGTGAATCAGTCCATTCGAGTCTAATAACACCTCATATTGACTAGGTAGATTTAATTCATCGACGAAAGAAGCACTCAGTCTTTGGACAAAAGAATCAATCGTCATCACGGAGAACAATCCATAATCTTGAAGAATTTGTTGCAAGGTGTTACCCGCCCGAATGGCTAATTCTTCTTTCGTTACTGAAATGCCTTCTTCCTCTAATTCGCATTGTACCTTATCAATAATGGCTAAGACTTTGGATTGTTCAGGAGGAGATGTATAAGCGAACGAGGGATAATCTGCCATACCCGCTAAAAAATGTAAAATTCTTTGGCGCATTTCTTCCGCCGCTTTGATCGTAAAGGTAACGGCCAAAATACGTCGGAAATATCCCTTCGATTCCAGCTCTGAGAGCGCCATCTTAATATACTCAATGGTCAAGGTATAGGTTTTACCTGATCCGGCTGAGGCTGAAAAGAGGGTGATTTGTTGAGGTTTCATCGAAATTCTATTAAGAATGCAAGATAAAATAAAAATAGGATTAATTCGGTATGCTTTTATTTCCCTATCTTTGTTTCCCGTAACCAAATCAACAATTCTATCAATGTCTGGTAAAGGGAATCCCAAGAAATCCAAGTTCATTTTTGTTACGGGTGGTGTAACAAGCTCGTTAGGAAAAGGCATCATAGCCTCGTCTTTAGCTAAGCTATTGCAAGCACGCGGTCTAACCTGTACAATCCAAAAGTTTGACCCTTACATCAACATCGATCCAGGCACCCTTAATCCATACGAGCACGGCGAATGCTATGTGACAAATGATGGAGCAGAAACGGATCTTGACTTAGGCCATTACGAGCGTTTTTTAAATACCCCTACTAGCCAAGCAAATAACATCACCACAGGTCGTATTTACCATAATGTCATTACCAAAGAGCGTCGTGGCGATTATTTAGGTAAAACGGTACAAGTGGTACCTCACATTACCGATGAAATCAAGCGCAACATTATGCTCTTAGGCGAATCAGGTAAATTTGATATTGTCATAACAGAGATTGGTGGTTGCGTAGGTGACATCGAATCATTGCCTTTCATCGAGGCAGCTCGTCAATTGAAATGGGATTTAGGCGAGAAGAACACCTTGTTTATTCACTTGACTTTAATACCTTATTTAGCGTCTGCTGGAGAATTAAAAACAAAGCCAACCCAACATAGCGTAAAACAACTATCTGAGTCAGGAATTCAACCAGATATCTTAGTTTGCCGTACAGAACATCCACTTCCTCAGGAAATGAAGAAGAAAATTGGTCTATTCTGTAACGTTTCAGAGGCGGATGTAATCGAGGCGCGTGATGCTTCTACGATTTACGAAGTTCCTTTGTTAATGAAGGAAGAGCGTTTAGATAGCCGCGTTTTATACAAGTTGGATATCTATAACGACAAGGAATCTAATTTAAAGAACTGGACTAGTTTCCTTTCCAAACTTCAAAATCCGAAATTCGAGATCAATATCGGCTTAATTGGTAAATACGTTGAATTGAAAGATTCGTATAAATCCATCGCGGAAGCCTTTATTCACGCGGGAGCAGCCAATGATATCAAAGTAAACTTGAATTGGATTTCTTCTGAAACAATGGATACGGAAGATGTATCAGAAACTTTAACTGGACTAGATGGTATTTTAGTTGCCCCAGGTTTTGGAGAACGTGGAATCCAAGGAAAGATTAATGCCGTGAAATATGCACGTGAAAACAAAATACCTTTCCTAGGTATTTGTTTAGGTATGCAATGTGCCGTTATTGAATTTGCACGTAACGTAATGGGTTTATCGGAGGCTCACTCCTTTGAAATGAATCCCGAAAGTCCCGATCCGGTGATTAACTTAATGTTAGAACAAAAGGATATTTCAGAAAAAGGCGGCACAATGCGTTTAGGTGCTTATCCTTGCAAGATTGAAAAAGGGACTTTGGCCTATAAAATCTATGGCAAAACCTCTATTCAAGAACGTCACAGACACCGTTACGAATTCAATAACGACTACTTAGATCAATTCCATAAGGCTGGATTAGTTACTTCCGGTATTAACCCAGATTCGAATTTGGTAGAGATCGTAGAAATTGAAAACCATCCTTTCTTTGTGGGGGTTCAATTTCACCCAGAATATAAATCGACGGTTGAAAGTCCGTCTCCCCTCTTTGTACAATTTGTTAAGGCTGCGCATCAACACGCTGTTCCTTTCATCAAAAATTCTAAATAATTATGGATAGAAATTCCATCACGGGTATTGTATTAATTATGGGTATGCTATTAGGCTACCAATATTTCTTTGCACCTAAAGAGATTCCTGCAGTAAAAGCAAAAGCGGTTACTCAAAAAACCGTAGCTGTAGCACCTACAGATTCAGCTAAAGTTGTAGCCATCGACTCTGCAGCTAAAAAGGAACAAATTTTCACCTTAGAGAATAAGGATATTATCGTTAAGGTATCTTCCAAAGGCGCTAAGCTAGTTTCAGTTCAATTAAAGAACTACAAAAGCTACGCTAACTTTAAAGAGGGTAAAACAGAAGGATTGTATTTGTACAACGCCACTTCAGACGAGTTTAGCATTGAATTACCTACGGCTGCAGGAAAAGTACAGGTTGCTAAACTCGATTTTGCTGGTGTTCAATTAGGTAACAAAGTAAGCTTTACTGGAGCAATAGCGAATGGTCAAGCCATCTCGTCTAGCTATGTATTACCGGAGACGGGTTTTCTTGTAGACTACCAATTAGATGCCAAATCCGTTGCATTAACTGGGGGTGATTATTTCATTCATTGGAAAGAGCAAGTACACCAAACGGAGAAAGACATTACCGAAGAACGCAAAGCAACGATTAACTATTTGCTTTCGGAAGATGATGAATTTGATTATTTATCAGAGAATCCTAGCTCAGTAACAAATGAGAATTTAGACCAAAGCACGAAATGGATTAGCTTTAAAAAGAAGTATTTCTTATCTGGCTTAATCCCTCAAGGCTTTGCTTTCAAATCTGCCTCTTTAACTGCGACACCTAATTTGACAGATTCCGTCAACATTAAAACCTTAGATGCGCAGATCATTGCTTCAGCTCAAGATTTATCGGCAGGAAAATCAAACTTCACCTTCTATTTTGGACCAAACGATTATGCCATCGTTAACAAAGTGGAAGCGCCTAATTTTGGCAAGAACGTTAAGTTGAGTTATGATTTCTTGTTACCCATCACGAAATACATTTTCGTTCCATTATTCGGTTTCTTAGAAAGCTTGTTCACGAATTACGGTTTATTAATCATTGTGTTGGTGTTAATCATTAAGACTGCATTATTGCCATTAACGTATAAATCATACGTTTCCATGGCTAAGACGCGTATTTTGGCACCTGAGATTGCTGCGATTAAAGAAAAAATCGGTGATGATGCAGTGCGCGTTCAACAAGAAACAATGAAGTTATATGGTGAGGTGGGTGTGAATCCATTAAGCGGTTGCATTCCCGTGTTAGCCACTATGCCTGTCCTAATGGCGGTATTTATGTTATTTCCGAACTTGATTAATCTTCGCCAAGAATCATTCTTATGGGCCAACGATTTATCTACGTATGATTCATTTTTAAATCTACCATTCAACATTCCGTTCTATGGTTCACATGTTAGTTTATTCTGTTTGTTAATGACAGTCTCACAACTAGCATACGGTTATTATAACAACCAAATTACACCAGATCAACCAGGTCAACCGATCAACATGAAAATGATGGCTTATGTAACGCCAGTTATCTTCATGTTTGTGATGAACTCCTTCCCTGCCGGTTTAAGTTTTTACTATTTCGTATCTAACTTAGTGACCATTGGTCAGCAACTAGCGATTCGTAAATTTGTGAATGAGGATAAGATCAAAGCCTTGTTAGATGAGAATCGCAAGAAAATTGCTGCGGGTGGTGGTCCTAAAAAATCAAAGTTCTCTCAATACCTTCAAACCCAATTGAAGACGATGGAAGAACAACAAAAAGCAACAACAAAGAATCCGAAGAAGAAATAAGATGAATACCCTAAGCACAGCCTATTTTGAGAAAGCGAAAGAATTAATTCCAGGTGGGGTTAACTCTCCTGTTCGTGCCTTCAAATCAGTAGGTGGAAATCCTGTTTTTATAAAATCGGCTAAAGGTGCTTATTTACACGATGTAGACGGTAATTCGTATATTGATTTAATCGGATCATGGGGTCCTATGCTCTTTGGGCAAGCGCATCCTGTGATTGAAGATGCGGTTCGGGGTGCGTTGAGTAATGGATTTTCCTTTGGCGCTCCTACCTATAATGAGGTATTAATCGCAGAGAAAATCATTTCGATGATTCCTTCCGTAGAAAAGGTTCGTTTAGTGAATTCTGGAACGGAAGCTACCATGGCTGCCATCCGATTAGCTAGAGCCTATACTAAACGCGATAAGATCATTAAAATGGAAGGCTGTTACCACGGTCATGGGGATTCTTTCTTGATTGCGGCTGGGTCTGGCGTTGCTACCTTAGGCACTCCAGATAGTCCAGGAGTAACCGTTTCCACGGCAAGAGATACCTTAACGGCCGTTTACAATGATTTAGAAAGCTTAGAGACTCTTTTCAAAGCAAATTCAACAGAAGTAGCTGCTATCATCATAGAACCCGTTGTAGGCAATATGGGATTAGTTATTCCCAAAGAAGGTTACCTAGAAGGAGTTCAAAAATTGTGTAAACAATACGGCGCCTTACTTATATTCGATGAAGTCATGACGGGATTCCGTCTATCCGCTGCTGGATACCAAGGATTAGCTGGTATACAACCTGACTTAACTACCTTAGGAAAAATTATCGGAGGAGGACTTCCGGTAGGTGCATACGGTGGAAAATCGGAAATTATGGATATGATCGCACCAGCCGGTCCTGTTTACCAGGCTGGAACACTTTCTGGAAATCCATTAGCAACTGCGGCAGGTTTAGCGATGTTAAATCTGATTACTGATAATCCTGGAGTTTATGCTTCCCTAGAACAGAAAGGCTTAGCACTCAAAGAAGCATTAAGCGCGGACTTAAAGTCTTTGGGTCTCAACTATACCATTAACCAAATCGGCTCCATGTTTACTTTGTTCTTCACAGACAAAGCCGTAAACAATTTTAGCGACGCTAAAACATCAGATACAGCTTTATTTGGGAAATATTTCAAAGGAATGCTAGATAAAGGTATTTATTTACCTCCTTCTCAATATGAATCTTGGTTCTTATCAACTGCTCTAGGCGATTCAGAATACGATCAAATCATTTCAGCCAGCAAAGCAACGCTTCGTTCCTTATAAGATGAAAACGCCGGCCTACAGCCTGATTATTCCTGTTTATAACCGTCCACAAGAGTTAGACGAATTGTTAGCTTGTATTCAAACACAGGAATTCAAAGATTTTGAAGTGGTCGTTATTGAAGATGGATCAACAGATGATGCTTCGGCCATCATTGATCAATATAAAGATGCATTCTCCTTAGCCTATTATGTCAAAGAAAATGGAGGTCAAGGTTTCGCCCGAAATTATGCATTTGAACGTGCCAAAGGAGATTATTTCATCATTCTCGATTCAGACGCACTTTTAGAGCACAACTATTTAACGGAAGTAGACAAAGCGGTGAAAGCAGAAGGATTAGATCTTTTTGGAGGACCTGACCAGGATCATCCTAGCTTCACTCCTATCCAAAAAGCGATCAGCTATTCCATGACCTCTTTTTTTACTACAGGAGGAATACGTGGAAAAGAGAAAAATATCGGTGGCCAATTCCATCCTCGCAGTTTCAATATGGGAATCTCCCGGAAAGTTTACGAAGCTACAGGAGGTTTTAAAATCACCCGAATGGGCGAAGATATTGAATTCAGTATTCGGTGTATCTCACTCGGATTTAAGTCCGGCTTAATACCTAAAGCCTACATCTATCACAAACGTAGAACTGACTTCAGACAATTCTATAAACAATTACATTTCTTTGGAAGAGCGCGTATCAACATTAGTCGATTCTTTCCAAAAGAGCTAAAAGCGGTACATTTCTTTCCTTTTCTATTCTTTAGTTATTACATACTAACTGGAATTGCACTATTAGCAATGCCCGTATATGGATTGATCCTATTAGCAGGGATAGTTGCGTACAGTCTTTTGATCTTTATCGCTGCATTAATGAGTACGAAAAGCATCAGAATTGCGACTCTTTCTATTTTTGCGGCGAATATTCAACTATTCGCGTATGGTAAAGGATTCGCGGAAGAAGGGTTGAAGAAAATGTTTAATAGTACAGCTGCTTAGCTAAGTAGTTTTGTACGTAATCCTTCACACCTGCTTCTAGGCTCGTAAATTCCTTCGTATATCCGATTGAACGCAGCTTAGCCATACTAGCTTCCGTAAAATATTGGTATTTATCCCGAATATCAGCTGGTGTATCAATGTATTCAATGGAAGGCTCTAATCCCAAAGCTGCAAAAGTCGCTTTCCCTAAATCATTAAATGACCTAGCTTTACCTGTTCCTAAATTATAGATTCCTGAGTTTTTTCGATGTTCCATTAAGAAAACACAAACATCAATTAGGTCCTTCACATAAATAAAATCGCGCATCTGTTCTCCATCTTTAAAATCACCCCGATGCGATTTAAATAATTTAAGAGATCCATTCGCTTGAATTTGACGATACGCATGCCAAATAACCGAAGCCATACGTCCTTTATGAAATTCATTAGGTCCGTACACATTAAAAAACTTTAAACCAGCAAAGAAGAAAGGCTTCTTCTCTTGTTGAAGAGCCCAAATATCAAAGTCGTTCTTTGAATCACCGTATGGATTCAAAGGTTTCAACGATGGAATCAACGACTCATTATCTTCATACCCTAATTCACCTAAACCATAGGTAGCAGCAGAACTAGCATAAACTAAAGGGATTTGATAGGCAACACAAGCCTGCCAAACCTTCTTAGAATAATCTAAATTTAACTCATCAAAAATAGTTGTATCAAATTCTGTCGTATCTGTTCGTGCACCAATATGGAAAAAGAACTCAACTTCTCGATTATTTTTCTCTAACCAAACGAAAAAATCCTTGCGATCTACTCGCTCCATAATGGCTTTTCCCGCCAAATTTTGGTTTTTTTCTGCGTTTGAGAAATCGTCCACCGCAATAATGTATCGAAATTTCAATTCATTCAGTTTTTGAATCAAACAACTTCCAATAAAGCCTGCGGCACCAGTAACAATGATCATAAGGGTAGGATTTTAAATGCAAATTTACACAGATTCCCGGAAGGTTTATTAACTTTGTACAATTATTGGAACTCTGCTATTGTTTTCCCAGAGTCCCTCCACAAAAACTGAAAACAATGGTACACGTCATCCGAAAGGAACATTTTAACGCAGCGCATCGCTTATTCAATCCAGCTTGGACAGAAGAAAAAA